>JAZOUE010000032.1:0-3879 GCA_045658045.1 Candidatus Enterousia sp. | reverse complement strand
TGCTTTCTGTCAAAGTCATGCACAGCGACAGAAAAAAATAGACGAAGCAAGAAAACTTGAAAAAATAAAGGCACAAATGAAGATGTCGCGCATTTCGCGTATGCGTTAAAAAAATCCCCGTTGCGGGGATTTTTTTTAGTCTTCACCAAAATCCATATCGCGTAATTTTTCTGCCCTGGGGGTGATTTTTGATACAGAAGTTTGCAATTGTTCAATGTCATTTTCAATCTGACCAAAATGACGTGCAACATTACCAGCCCTGTCAGACAAACGGCCCAAATCAGTCAGCAATAAATCCAGTTCTTTTTTTATTTTTGCAGCAACGCGTTTAATTTTTATGTCTGATAATACAGCACGAATTGTATTTAATGTTGCCCACAGTGTTGATGGTGATACGATAAATACTTTCTTGCGCGCACCGTATTCAACAGTGTTTGGAAATTCGCGATGCAATGTTTCAAATATAGATTCAGATGCGATAAACATCATTGCAGATTCTGCGGTTTGACCTGCGATAATATATTTTTCGCTGATTGCATCAATATGCTTGCGTACATCCAGTTCGAATTGCTTGCGCGCGAATCCATCGTTTGCGTCATTTATCATACGGTTATAACTTTCCAGTGGGAATTTGCTGTCAATAATCATATCGCCTGGTGGATATGGCAGACGAATTATACAGTCTGGTCTGACACCCGTTTCCAGTACACTTTGAAATGCGTATGTTTCTGGTGGCATAATGTCGCGCACTAAATCTTCCAGTTGGCGTTCGCCAAATGTTCCGCGTGCCTGTTTGTTGCCCATCAGTATATTTTTAAAGTTTGCAATGTCACCACTGATATTTTTCAGTTCAATTGCGTTCTGTGATAATGCCCCCAGTCTTTCTGCCAGTTTTTCACGCAGTCTGATATTGTCTTCACGCAGGGCAGATATATCAACCGTTGGTTTGCGCATCAGTATTGCAATCAGTAAAACGATAATTATTCCCAGTAAAACTAAAATATAAGTTGTCATTTGATAATCCTTTGCTATGATAATTATAAGAGGTTTTACAAATGTTGCAAATGAAACTTTGTGGTGATTTGGTTTTGCGTACTGTATGTACGCCTGTGGCCACTATAACACCCGAATTATCTGATACAATGGATGAAATGGTAAAAATGATGCGTGAACAAAATGGTGTTGGGCTTGCAGCCCCCCAGGTTGGAATCTTGTCGCGCTTTTTGGTAATGATGGACCCAGATACCGAAGTTGTATATCGCATGATAAATCCAAACATTGTGTCGTACAGTGATGATATCTGCACAATGGAAGAAGGGTGCTTGTCTGTGTTGGGTAATGATGGTCTGCCGATTTATGCAAATGTTACCCGACCACGTTCTGTTGTTGTTGAATGGACAGATGAAAACGGTAATGTGAAAATGGCAGAAATGTCCGGTGTTCCAGCCCGTATTGTTCAGCATGAAACAGACCACTTGGACGGTAAGTTATTCGTTGATCATTTGCCATCTGTTCGTCGTGAAATGGTTATGAGAAAAGTTAAAAAGCGTAAGTAATATGAAACTAGTTTTAATGGGAACAAATGAATTTGTTGTTCCAATCTTTGAAGCAATCAGAAATTCAGGTCATGAAATTATGGCGGTGTTTACGCGTGCGCCAAAACCTGTTGGTCGCAAACAGATTTTAACACCATCGCCTGTGCATAATTGGGCGGTTGAAAATAATCTGACCTTGCACACGAATATAAATGAATATAACTACGCGCCGGATATGGTTGTTGTAATTTCATACGGTGTAATCTTGCGTGATAATGTTTTGAATTCTGCACCTGTTGTAAATATTCATCCAAGTTTGTTGCCATTGTATCGTGGGCCATCTCCGATACGCAGCGCGATTTATAATGGCGATAAAACGTCTGGTGTTTGCCTGATGCAGGTAACGCCAGAAATGGATGCTGGCGATATATATGAATGTCGCGAATTTGAAATCGGTATAGATGATACAAATGATACTGTTGAACAACGTGTATCATCAATTGCATCTGATATGTTGATTAAATTCTTGGACGATCCAGATTCATATAATGCGGTGCCGCAAAATGGTGCGCCTACATTTACCAAGAAATGGACAGGTGCGGACGAAATTATTGACTGGTCGCGTGGAAATGTGGCGGTTCATAATCAAATTCGCGCATTGGGGTCGGGGCGCACAAAAATAAATGGGATTGATGTAAAAATTTTATCAACAAAACTTGACGGCGATAAACTGGATATATTACAGTTACAGCCATCTGGTAAAAAGCCAATGGATTGGCGTAGTTTTGTAAATGGCCTGCGTGGCGAAACAGTAAAAATAGGAGTATAGTAAAATGTCAGTTAATGTTATTGAGGTTGTAGCAAAATCTGAAAATTGTATAAATTGTCAACGTGCTTATAGTATTAATAGCGCAAGTGGTTTAGAATGTGGTTGGCCATGCCGCTTGGTTCGTATCATTTTTGGCAGACGTTCTGTAAAGGCAAATGGTTGGTGCAAGCACTTTGGTGCGATTGGTGCGCAAAAAACACGTTAAATGCAGATTGAGGAATATGTTATGCCCAATATCACAGAAAGTTGTAAATATTGTCCATCGTACAAATCGGGCGCTTGTTATTATGGGCCAAAGTGGTTTATAAAAATTTTTGGGCCAATGTATAATGTGCCAAAAAATGGTTGGTGTAATCGCTTTGGCAGAGGGTCAAGATAAGGGTACATATAAAATGAAATTAAAAAGTAATGTTAAAACTTGTAAAAAAGAACGAAAATGCAAAAATTGTACAGGTTATGATGATTATAAATGTTATCGCAGACCACTTGTAGAATTGTTTCTTGTTGGTCCAAGAAGTGTTAATCCAGACAATACATGTGTTAATTTTAATTCAAAAACACGATAAGAACAAATGACGCGATATAAAGTAATCTTGGAGTACGATGGTACAGATTTAATTGGCTGGCAGGAAAATCGCCAGGGGCCATCTGTGCAGTCTATTATCAAAGATGCTATTTTCGGTTTTTGTAAACAGCGCCCAGATGTTGTTGGTGCAGGTCGTACAGATGCGGGTGTGCATGCTGTGGCGATGACTGCGCATTTTGATATCGATGGCGAATTTGATGCAAATACTGTTATGCGCGCATTGAATTTTTATTTGAATAATAAACCTGTATCTGTTCTGAATTGCGAAATTGTATCTGATGAATTTAATGCGCGGTTTGATTGTGTTGCGCGTCATTACAAGTATGTTGTATTAAATCGCAACGCGTCACCTGTGTTGAATAAAAATCGTGTTTATTGGGTGCCAAGAAAGTTGGATGTTGATGCAATGAAAATGGCGGCACAAAAATTGATTGGCAATCATGATTTTACCAGTTTTCGCGCATCTGAATGTCAGGCAAAGTCGCCCATAAAAACGCTTGATAAAATTGAAATATCGCAAAACGGCGATGAAATTATTTTTGAATTTTCTGCGCGTTCTTTTCTGCATCATATGGTGCGTAATATTGTTGGTACTCTGGTTGAAATAGGATTGGGCAAGCCATACGATATTGATGAAATTTTCGCTGCAAGAAATCGCAGTGCCGCGGGTCCGACTGCGCCAGCAGATGGTTTGTATTTTATTCGTGCTGATTACTAATGCCACTTGCGTTCTGATGGCGTAAATTTTACAGAATTATTTGGATATATTACAAAACCACCTTTTAATATTTTATTACCACATTTTTGTGAATGTATATCAAAGTAAGAAACAATGTAATCAACGCTGTTATCGTTGCATAGTTTTTCAATGTTTTTCATCAGTGGTACAAACTTTTGAATATATACAATGTTATTATGACGATAAACCC
>JAZOUE010000031.1:0-5625 GCA_045658045.1 Candidatus Enterousia sp. | reverse complement strand
ACCACCAGACAATGCGCGCCCAAACAGGTATGGTTCTGTAAAACTAAACAATGCTTGTTTCTGGTATTCTGCAACAGATGCGCGCAGTTGCACAACCTGACCACGACCCATAAAGTTGTTTTCTGTTATACCTGCATCAATCATAAAGCCGTTGATGTTTGACCAACCAAATCCGCCAGATAATTCACCTGTTGGTTGTTCTTCTACCTTGATGTCCAAATTCATCATATTAGAATCTGCAACGCGTGTTGGAACCATTTGCACATCTTTAAAGTATCTGGTGCGCATCAGTTTTTGACGACCTTCTTCAATCGTTTGTAATGAAAACGGATCGCCAGAACGCATTGGAATCAACTGTTCAATAACTGTATCAAATGTGCGAACATTTCCCAAAATATTGATAGTATTCAGATAAATACGATTGGTTTTTTGAATTTTAAATTTCATATCAATCGTTTTATCGTCATCGTTCTTTGTTGGAATTGGTTCAACAGTAATAAATGCGTATCCGTATTCTGCAACAGTACTGCGTAAATCTGACATTGTTTTTTCAACCAGTTCAATGTTGTATACATCGCCAGATTCCATCGCAATTACATCCATCAGTTCATCTGTTGGTATATCGTCAAAAGGATTATCGACAGACATTTTACCAAAGTTATATTTATCGCCTTCGTCAACATTAAATACAACAGAATAATATTCACGATTTGGTGAAAAAGTACCCTTGATATCTTTGACAACAAAATCAACATAGCCATTTTTTAAATAGAATTGACGCAACATTTGGCCATCGTATTGAATTCTGTCTTCATCAAATGTGTCAAACTGCGCCAAGAACCGCCACCACGCATGTTCGCGTGATAATATTTCGTTACGCAATGTACGATCACTAAATTTTTTGTTGCCGTCAAATTTTATATCGTCTATCCATGTTGGATGACCTTCGGTAATTTCATAGACAACATTCACACGATTGTCGCCCAAGTCAATTTTTTTCGGTTCAATTTTTGTGCCAAAGAACCCTTTGCGTTGATATATCGTTAACATACGCTGAACATCTGCGCCAATGACAGACATATCAAACGAAGAACGTTCACGTGTTTTGATTTCTTTCTTTAAATCATCTGTGGAAACCTCGTTATTACCTTCAACGGTTACTATATTGATGATTGGTGCCTCGGTCACATTGATTTTTAGTGTGTTGCCAGACATATTCACACTAATCTTGGAAAAGTAACCACTTTGTTCCAATTTTTTTGCAATTTCATTACTGCGTGCATCGCCAACATTGTCGCCGACTTTGACATCTGCCAAGATGCGAATAGATTCTGCATCCATACGCTGATTGCCGACAACATCGATGCGAGATACCGTCGCAGCACATAATGGCAGCGTTACAAACACTGATAGAATTGTAAAAATTGAAACTTTTTTCATTTTTGTTTTGCCCGTTTTAATCGTTCGATTTCAAATTTAAAATTCAATTTTTCTTGATATTTTTTCCACAGATTATCCAAACTAATTCTGTCATCAACATACAATATCACATCATTTATTTCTACCATAACTGGTTTAAATTCGTGATTTGCGGTATGACAAGCCATTGTCAAAGTATGTATAACAGAACGGCTTGGTTTGTCTTTAATAATTTTCATAATAAATCCCTTTTTTACTAAAAATACAATTACATATTATCTTGTATGTTCTTGTGATTGTTTTGCGTGGTACCTTTTATTCAAGGCAGCCATATATGTATCGATTGCTGCTTGAATTTTTGTATCACGATTTACACAAAATTGTACATCGTTTATATTGATAATAACATCTTTACCAGTTGCGCGTGCCATTCTGATAGCGTTTTCAATTGCTTCTCTGATGGTTGTGCCTGGAAATGGTGTGTATGTATATGGCATCCCTTGTCCTTTTAATTTAATCCAAATACGCGGGCCAAGTCATTCCACATTGTTAAAATGAACAAGCCCAATATCAGCAACCATCCTACCATAATTGCGATTTCCATGTCGCGACCTTGTAATTTGCGACGTGTTATTGCTTCTATAATTAAAATCAGCAAATAACCACCGTCCAGTACAGGTAATGGCAACAGATTCAAAACACCCAGGTTTACAGATAACAAAGCAATCAAACTAAGCAATGTAAAGAATCCTGCTGCCATCGCAGCCCCAGAATACTGTGCGATTGTGATAAACGAACCCAACTGCTTGGACGAACGTTCCCCAGTTATAATCTGTTTCAGAACGATTACCAGTGTTTTTGATTCATAGTATGTCTTGCGTGCACCACTGTACATTGCGCGGAACAGATTTTGACGCTGTGGATCTGCGCGTCTGCTACCATCTGCAATCATACCCCATGTTTCAGCCGGTGCCAGTTTAACTTTTACCAGTTTTGCACCACGAACAAGAACAACATTTGCATCACGATTTGACGCCAATTCTTTGGCCAGAACCAAATCGCCCCAGTTAGAAATTTGTTCATCATCTATTCTTACAATTGTATCGCCTGCCTTGACACCTGCTTTGAATGCCACTGATTCTTGGATAACTTGACCTATAACTGGCAATTGTGAATTTCCAACCAAGCGTGGCTGAAACATAAACAGCGATGTGTATATTAGCCATGCCAATATAAAGTTCATAAATACCCCAGCACCGATAATAATAAACTGTTTCCATGCAGGTGCAGACAAATAATGTCCTTTCTTTTTTTCGGCTGGCAGTTCTGCGAACTTTTTACGGTTAAACATATCTTCTTGACCATATATAGAAACATATCCACCCAATGGCAGACATGCCAGTTTCCACAATGTTCCGCGTTTGTCATGCCACTTTAAAATCGCAGGTCCAAATCCGATTGAAAAAGTATCAACACGAACACCCGCCCAACGCGCAGCCAAGAAATGCCCCAATTCATGTACAAAAACAACAATCCCCAGAACAATTAATAACGCAACAATGGTCAATAAAATATTCATACTGCTCTTTCCTTTACACTATATTTTTATAACATAACCAACCAAACAAGTGGCAAAGCATAAATCCAGCCATCAAATCTGTCCAGTATTCCACCATGACCTGGGATTAATGTGCCAAAGTCTTTGATGCCCAATGTACGCTTGATATAACTGGCGGTTAGGTCACCATACTGCGACAACAAAGCGATACTGATACCAATCCACATCAGTTGTGGCATAAATGTATCTATAGCTAATAATCCATACATTATGCCAGCAAAAGTTCCACATAAAATACCAGCGATTTGTCCAGCCCATGTCTTTTTTGCAGACAGTCTTTCCCACATTTTATCGCCACCAATCAGACGACCAAAGAACCACGCACCAATATCAGCACCACATATAATCAGCAACAATAACAATATAATCCATGGTCGTGAAGCAACAGTGTTTATCGCTACCAGCATAACGCACAGCAGGCACAAGAAAGCAAAAAACGTCAGCCAATTTTTGCGTAAAACACCTGTATCTGCGTGACGCAGGCAAATTGTGTATTCCAGTAGCATCGCCAACACAATCAGAATCCCCAGATATTTTACTGCTGGGATTCCAAAATATTGCAAGACTGCCACACCACACGCAATCAACGCCATAATAACTGCTGCGATAATTCTTTGTTTTGTATTTGACATTTTGTTACCTTCCTTTTGAGTATATAAACTTACTTTTTCTTGCCCGTATAGTTTGCTTTTTTCCCACCACCAAATCTGCGATTGCGCTTTGCAAATTCATCCAGTGTAAATTGCCACAATTTTTCGCTTTTTACCAGTTCTGGCCAGTGTTCAGGCACAAACAGTAATTCCGCATATGCCAACTTCCACAACAGAAAGTTTGAAATACGGCTTTCGTTACTGGTGCGAACCATCAAGTCAATTGGCAACAAATCGCCAGTATTTAAATATGTTTCAAATGTTTCACGTGTGACAGGTTCTCCATCTGCAATAGCAGCGTTCACAGCATCAATAATTTCTTGCTGCCCGCCATAGTTCAACGCAAACACAACTGTACCACCTGTGTTTTCTGCGGATTCTGCTTCCAGTTTATCGCAAATATCTGCCAATTTCTTTGGCAGTTTTTCGCGTGTGCCGATAACACGATAACGCAGATTTTTTTCCAATGCGTTTTTCAAGTTCTTTTTCATTTCCGTATAGAACAATTCCATCAGGAAATCCACTTCGTCTTTGGAACGATTCCAGTTTTCTGTTGAAAACACAAAGAAAGTAATCGTTGAAACACCACGTTTCATAAACCAATCGACCAGATTTTCAAAGTTTGTAATTCCAGCCTGATGTCCCATCAATGGCGGCAGACCGCGATTCTCGGCCCATCTGCGATTCCCATCGCAAATAAAAGCGATGTGTTGAGGCACTCTGCCATTGGTTACAATTGGTTGTTTCTTTTTGAATAGTTTAAACATGTGAATTTCCTGATTTTATTGTTTTTAGACGGACATAATATCTGCTTCTTTTTCTTTTGCCATGGCGTCTACTTCGGTGCCGCGCTTATCAAAGACTTTTTGCAAATCATCTTCAAATTTACGCTGATCGTCTTCGGAAATTTCTTTATCAGTAACTGCGCGTTTAATTTTGCTCATTGCATCTTGGCGAATGTTGCGCATAGAAATTTTTGCTTCTTCTGCGTATTTGCCAGCAACTTTGGTCAGTTCACGGCGTCTTTCTTCGGTAAGAGGTGGCATATTCAAGCGAATAACACCGCCAGCAGTCATTGGGTTCAAGCCCAAACCAGAATCACGAATTGCCTTTTCAACCGCAGGTGCATTTGTAATATCCCAAACAGTTACAGACAGTGTCTGATTATCAGGTGTAGAAACAGTTGCAACCTGATTGATTGGCATTTCAGAACCATAAACAGGCACACGTACTGCATCCAGCAAATGTACAGACGCACGACCTGTACGCAATCCTGCATATTCACCCTTTAAAACTTCCAGTGTTTGTGCGGTTTTTTGTTCGACTTCTGATTTTAATAATTGATAATCCATTTATGTCTCCTTATGTTGAAGAAAGGTTAGCAAATTGATTTTATGTTTGGCAAGCAGAAATATGCATTCTCCCAAAAAAAACAGCCAGATAACTTGACGAAAATCCTTTTTTTTGGTAAAATATAACTTGATATAACGAGAGGATTTTATATGGCATATATGACTTACGAAGAAATGGCAAAATTATTCTTGGTGCCTAAGCAAAATATTTTTTCTTTAAGTGGTGGTGCGATGGGTAATTCTTTTTTGGCATCTTGCTATCAAAGGATTTCCGATGCAATGCACAATAAGACATCGGTGTCAACGCATGACTTTTTAGATGATAATGCGTCTGCTTTAAAAACAAGAATAGATAAAGACCCATCAAATGCGGAAACGTATAAAAAACTGCTTGCGTTTGTTAATCAAGTACAAGAAATTACCAAAAATCCGCATACCCCAGAAGCATTATCGTTTTTTAATAATTTGAAACAAATTACACAAATAGAAAGAGGAAAAAATATTGTTAGTGATAGCTCTATTCCATATGAATTGCGTATCGCTGAAAAAGATTTTGATAATGCCAGTGCGGTATTTTTGAAACAGA
>JAZOUE010000030.1:0-3680 GCA_045658045.1 Candidatus Enterousia sp. | reverse complement strand
TTTTGACAAATGCTTTTTCAATAATTCATACCCGCGACGTCTGAATTCAATTTGTTCCAATGTGTCTTCAATTGATTCGCGACCGTCTGTCATATTAGATAAAATATCTGTTCCGCCATCTTCGGAATTTATTGGCGCATTCAACGATAAATCACGCGCGCCAATACGTGTTGCCATGCGGGCAACATCTTTTTCTGAAACCTCTAAATAATCGGCAATTTGTTTGGTCTGTTCATCAGATAAATTATTATCCATAATTCCCAATGCACGTTTTTCGCGCGACAGGTTAAAGAATACACGCTTTTGATTTGCAGATGTCCCAATACGAACAATTGACCAATTATTCAGAATCGTTTCGTAAATTTCCGCCTTGATCCAAAACATCGCGTATGTAGAAAAACGAAAACCTTTTTCTGGGTCAAATTTATGTAACGCCTGCATCAACCCCATATTACCACTGGCAATCAAGTCACCAACCGGAATACCATAATTTTTATAATCATACGCCACAGACACAACAAGGCGCAGATGACTGGCCACCAGTTTTTCGCCTGCGACCTGGTCCTGATTTTTTACCCACTGGGTCGCATATTCATATTCTTGTTCGGCTGTTAAAACCGGAATTTTTTGAACAGTTTGTATATATTGCGCCAATCCAGATTCATCACTGACCCCACGGGCAGCAACAATACTGTTATTTTTCACAATTGGTAAAGCGTCCTTGATTTCCTTTGTCATAACTTTTATAGTATAACAAAATTTAACAATTATCAAGCACAGGAGAAATTTATTATGGCAACTATGTTGGAAAGAAATAAAAAAGTCAAAGCACCACAAAAAACACACGCAGAACATGCACAAGACGCACTGTATCGCGAGGTTTGGGAAGAAGTAAACAACGAAAAAACAATGCAATTTATCAAGAAATATTCTCGTCATATTATGGCAGGTGTTATTACTGTGCTGATTATCGCAACAGGTATTCAAATCGGCATTCGTGCATATCACGCAAATAAAATGGCAACTGCGACAGCTTATGAAACAGCCGCATTAAATGGTGACGCAAACGCATTGGCTGCATTGGCAGGCGATACATCTGGCGCAACAAGCGATTTGGCATTATTCCAAGCATACTTGTTAGACAAAGATATTAAAAAGTTAGAAGAATTGGCAGAAAACGGTAATACACACGATTTCCGCGACCTGGCAAAGTTGCATATCATCGGTATTCGTGGTGATGAAATGTCTGGCGCGGATGTTGAAAAATATCTGTCCGGTTTGAACACCAAGAATTCACCATTTTATTATACAGCAATGCTGAATATCGCACAAAAATATTTGTCCGAAGGCAACACAGAATCTGCAAACAAATGGCTGGATAAAATTATCAACGATAAAAACGCACCAGTATCTATTTCTGGCACAGCACAAAGCTTGCGTTAAAATACAGGAATTAAAATATGCGTAAATTATCTGCATTTATTTGTTGTGCACTGGCATTGACTGCATGTGATAAACACGACCCAATTTTACCAGGGGTTCGTACATCTATATTTAATACATCAAACATAGATGTAAAAAACAAAAACATCACAGACATTCCCGAATCGGTTATCACAAATAAAAACAGCGATTGCCCATATACCCAAGACGCAACAAACACAGTTTGGCACGGTGAACGCAAAATATTTAATGGATTCGCAACAAGTAATTCTGTCAAAAGCAATCAAAAGCCGATTTGTGATGGCAAATATGTCTACGCAGGCCTTACAACAGGCGAAGTTATAAAAGTACAACCACAATCCAGAAAGATTATGTGGATTACAGATGTATATCGTGCCAGCAATATGACTGGCGGCGCATCAATGGTCGATATTGTCGCACCTCTTGTCATACATAAAAATGCTGTATTTGCAGGCGGTCTGGGCGATGCGTTCTGTAAAATAAACGCAACTTCTGGCGCAAAACAATGGTGTGTTGATATCAGTGTTGCTGAACCTTTTGTTACAACCGAAAATTATGCTTTTGTTGTAAGTACAGACAACTATTTATATGCAATCGCAAATAACAATGGCGACATATTCTGGCGCACAGAAATAGAACAACAAATTGCACCAAAATATGAAAAAGGCACTATTTTTGTCGGCAAAATGCAAATAAATGCAGAAAATGGCAAAAAAATTAAATAAAAAACTGGACAAACGAAAAAATATATTATATTATTCATCCGCTGAAACAGCAATCGGGTGTTTAGCTCAGTTGATTAGAGCATCTCGTTTACACCGAGAGGGTCGGGGGTTTGAGTCCCTCAACACCCACCACGAATTCTTCCGCCAAATGGCGGATTTTTATTGCAAAAACAAAGAAGAAAAATATGAATGAAGAAAAAAGAAACGATTTCAAAGACACACTGAGTACTGCACTATTATGCGGTCTTACATTTATTATTGTCGGACACCTGCACAGTTATTTTGGCGGCAACGAAACCAAGGCAGCAACAAAAAAAACAGTTAATACAGAAAAAATAGCGAAAATAGATTCCGTAAAAACAGATTCGATTAAAACCGTTAGATTTGCACAAGAACAAACAAAACAAAAATCCAGATAAAAAAGTGCCAAAATGGCACTTTTTATTTTTGTATTTTTCTATAACCTGATTTAAAATATACCCATCAAAAACAAAAAAGGAGAAAACATGAAAAAACTTGTATATTTATGTACGGTTTTAACACTGGTATCTGCATGCACAACTGTAAATCCATACACCGGTCAAACACAAACAGCAAAATCAACATGGGGCACTGCAATTGGCGCAGCAACAGGCGCACTGATTGGCAGCACACAAAGCAGCAAGGGCGCATTGATTGGCGGACTGGCTGGCGCCGCAGTTGGTGGTGGGGTTGGTTACTACCTAGACGCCCAGGCGGCAGAACTGCGTGCAGAACTGGCATCCACAGGTGTTCAGGTTGTTGAATCTGATGACAATATCCGTTTGATTATGCCAGGCAATATTACGTTCAAAACAGATTCTGCCGATATAAACGCAAATTTCTATCCTGTATTAAATTCAGTTGCCAAGGTTTTGAACAAATACAGTAATTCAACCGTATTGGTATCTGGTCACACAGATAACACAGGCAGTGCAGAATATAATCTGAACCTGTCAAAAATGCGCGCAGAATCAGTCGCAGCATATCTGGAAGGCCAAGGTGTAAAATCAAATCGCTTTGAAGTGATGGGAATGGGATATTCCAACCCAATCGCCAGCAACGACACCGCCGCAGGTCGCGAAAAGAACAGACGCGTTGAAATTAAAATTATTCCAAACAAATAAAAAATCCCCCATCTGGGGGATTTTTTTGTGATTAATGTTTATTGTGGCATTGGCATACCAGCGGTTGCTTCGCCCATAACCTTGTCAATTAAAACATCTGCTTTTTCTTTGGCATCTTTGATTGCAGCCAATACAGCCGCAGATACAGCATCTGCACCTTGCGATAAAACAGATGGATGAATTGTAACTTTTTGCACATCGTATTTTCCTGTCATATCGATAATGCATGCACCGTTACCTGCAATTCCTTTGACATTTGTTTGTGCCAACTTTTCCTGAGCAACTGCGACCTTGTTTTGCAATTCAGCTGCCTGTGCCATTAATGATTCCATATCCATAAGTCGGA
>JAZOUE010000029.1:0-2164 GCA_045658045.1 Candidatus Enterousia sp. | reverse complement strand
ATGCTATCGTTATTAGCATGAAAAAAGATACCCCTGATTTTGAACTGGAAATCGCGTCTGGTGCAGATTTTGTCGCCGGCGTGGACGAGGCTGGACGTGGCCCATTATGTGGCCCGGTTGTGGCGGCGGCGGGTATATTTCCGAATCGTGAAGTTGAAATTCCTGTTGTTATTCGTGATTCCAAACAAATGACCGCGCGTCAGCGTGCGGCCGCATTTGACTGGATTGTAAATAATACAATTTGGGCGGTGGCAGAATGTAGTCCGGCGGAAATTGATGAACTGAATATTTTATGGGCATCAATGCTGGCGATGCGGCGTGCGGTTGCAAAATTAAATATACAACCGCAGCATTGTTTAATTGATGGCAATCGTGTGCCAGACGGGTTAAATGGTACGCCCGTCGTACATGGTGATGCGCGGTCGCTGTCAATTGCGGCGGCATCCATTATCGCCAAGGAAACACGTGATAAAATTATGTCTGAATTGGCAAAACAATTCCCGCAATATGCGTGGGATAAAAATGCAGGGTATCCAACAAAATCTCATTTACAGGCGATTGATTTGTATGGTATAAATCAACATTATCGTAAAAGTTATGGACCAATCAAGGAAAGGATAAAAAATGAAAATTCGCACAATTGAAAATCTGGATGTTCGTGGAAAATATGTTCTGTTGCGTGATGACTTTAATGTGCAAATTGTTGATGGCAAAATTACAGACGCGTTTCGTATCGAACAAAGTATGCCAACAATAAACGCGTTGCGCAGTGCAGGTGCGCGTGTTGCAATTGTTGCGCATCGTGGCCGGCCAAAGGGTCAGCGCAATATGGAATATACACTGCAACCAATTGCAGATTATATGAATATTCCGTTGATTCCTGATTGCTTGGACAAAGAATTTATGATGGGTATGCAAAACGGCGATGTTGTGTTGCTGGAAAATGTTCGTTTCTATGATGGCGAAGAAAAAAATGACCCTGCGTTTTCTGCAGAATTGGCGCGTGGTTTTGACGTATTTATAAATGATGCGTTTGCGGTTTCACATCGTGCGCATGCCAGTACTGTTGGTGTGGCAGAAATTCTGCCGTCATATGCTGGGAAATTGTTGGCAGATGAAATTATGCATTTGACTGCTGTGATGGAAAATCCAAAGCGTCCATTGTTGTCCATTGTTGCAGGCAGCAAGGTTTCTACAAAAATCGGTGTGTTAAAAGCATTGGCAAAATTATCTGATACATTGATTATTGGTGGCGCATTGGGAACTACATTTAACTATGCCATGGGGGCACAGGTTGGTAATTCGTTGTATGAGGCTGACCAAAAAGACACAGCTTTGGAAATCTTGGAATATGCTGCGCAAAATAACTGTGATGTCTTGTTGCCATTGGACAAGGGTGTTGCCAAAGAATTTGCACGTGATGCACAAAGATTTAACAAAGACTTTACAGAAATTGAACCAGATGATGTGATTATTGATGCAGGTATTGCGACAACACAGCGTGATACAGATGCGATTCGTTCTGCACGCACTGTTATTTGGAACGGTACAGTTGGTATGGCAGAATGGATGCCAACTTGGTCATATGGTTCATTTGCGCTGGCGCAAACAATCGCAGAACAAACACGCGCTGGAAAACTGGACAGTATTATTGGTGGTGGCGATACCGTTGCCGCGCTGGAGGCCTGTGGCGTCAAAGATGATATTACATATGTTTCCACAGGTGGTGGTGCGTTCTTGGAATTTATTGAGGGACGCGTATTGCCAGGAATCGCAATACTGGAAGATAAATAAACACAATAAAACAGGAGTAAAAAATGAAAATAAAACCATTCGCAGGGGTCAGACCACCAAAAGATTTGGCAGATCAGGTCGCATCAAGACCGTATGATGTCTTGAATTCCGTAGAGGCCAAGGGCGAGGCTGGTGAAAAATCTTTGTTACATATTATTAAACCTGAAATTGATTTTGACCCAATCGCAGATGAACATTCGCAACCTGTTTATGACAAGGCGGTTGAAAATTTTAAACTGTGGCAGGAACGCGGTTGGTTGGTGCAAGATGATGCGGAAATGTATTATGTTTATGCGCAAACAATGGATGGGCGTACACAGTATGGCTTGGTTGCAGCTGCAAATGTTGATGACTATATGACAGGTAAAAT
>JAZOUE010000028.1:0-3039 GCA_045658045.1 Candidatus Enterousia sp. | reverse complement strand
AAAATCCTGTCGTCCACAGGTGCAAAAATCCACGACTTTACCAAGTTCATAGATTCTGGCCCAGACAGCGGACGCGATTAAAGTGCAACGGGTTTCGACCCACCAAAACCACATCAATTTATATTGGTGTGGTTTTTTTATTGGACAATATCGGTCAGATATTTTAACCTGTGTATATGTTATCAGGTATTCGTATTTATGCATCAGATACTGTATGGCGACAAATACTGGGTGATTTTGGGGCGACTGTTTTGGACGCACCAACTGCGACAGATATAAATTTTGACGATTTTAATATTACAGATACTATCAGCCCTATGGAATTAAAGTCTTTGATATTGAATGCTGCGGATTTAAGTGCTGATTTAATCAAGATTTTCGGAAAAAATGTAAGTTTGCCGCAATTACAGGCGCAAATTGTCGTATGGCTTTATAAATCAGGTGGTATGACGGCATTGGAATTAAAAAATGCGTTGGGATATGCACCTGATGCGTCAACACATACGGTTGATACTGCGATATATCAGTTGCGTCGTATGTATGGTCGTGATTTTATTCAAAACAACAATGGGGTGTATTCAATTGGCAAACTATAAACTGATATCTTTTGATAAAATTCCCAGTACCCAAGACTATGCACATGAATTGATAAATGCTGGGCGTGCCACAGATAAAACAGTAATACTGGCGGCGGCACAATCTGCGGGGCGTGGTCGTTATCGCAGGACTTGGGTGTCGCATCATGGTAATATTTATGTCAGTTTTATATTTGAATGCCCAGAACGTGATGCGCGATTGTCTTATTCAATTGCGGTTGCGGTTGCGGAAACAATTGCGTCGTTTGGTGTGCATCCAACAATCAAGTGGCCAAATGATATCTTGGTTGATAATAAAAAGATTGCCGGCATATTGATTGAATACACAGGGCGATTCGTTGTTGTTGGAATTGGTATAAATGTAAATTCTAATCCGACAGTTGATAAATACAAGACGACAAAGCTAGATAACTATTCTGAAATTCCAATGAATGAATTGTTAAATCGTCTGATGAAAAATGTTGATAAATGGCGTCGTTCAGACTTTCGTGCTGTGCGTACCAAATGGACAGAATTGGCGGCCTGTATAAACAAGCCTGTAAAATATCAAGGCGAAATGGCAGAACTGGTCGGTATAAATGAAAACGGTGCATTGGTTTTGCGTCGTGGTACCAGATATTTATTGGTGTATGGCGATGAAATAAGTCTGTAAAAGCCTTGAAAATCCGCGGGTTTGCAAAAAGCTTCTTGACTTTTAATGCAAAATATGATAATATATAATGCATAAACAGCACAGATTCTATCCACACGATTGTGTGGTTTTTTTATTCCTCATCGCATTGCGTGGGGATTTTTTTTACCAAAGGCGAAAACATGCAATTAACATTGATAAAAAACACAGATATGTCTGCAGCATTGGCATATCGTATTGCCAGAACTGTACATGAACAAACAGGCGCGTCATCATTACAAGTTGTTGAAGCCATGACATCTATGATAAAAAATATCTCGGATAAATATCAGCGTGATATTTTAGATGTTGTTTCTGACAAAACATTATTTCCAAATATAAAAACAGATTGTGTGCCTGCATCCAGTTGCAGTTTTCAAATGTGTCTGCGTGTGGCACAACGAATGCTGTGTGGTGGATTACCTGATATGTGCTGTGGTGCAACACGATTTCATCATGCAGATGTTATTCCTGATTGGGCAATTGCACGTGGATATATCGCAGATATTGATGGAATCTTATTTTATTTATAAGTGGTTTTTAAATGAAAAGAATAATCAAAGGTGGTTGGCTGTCTGGATATCGCACATATATAATTTCTGGTGCTGGTATTTTGTCAGCTGTGGCGGCATATCTGGTTGGTGATACAGATGTCTTTGCCACATTACAAACAATTTTTACACTTGGTGGAATTTATTTTTTGCGTAAATCAAACGAAACAAAAAAGGAAAAGTAATGGATAACATACCAGAAAAATTTTTAAACGAAGATGGAACATTAAATTCAGAATCCTTGATAAAATCATATACAGAACTGGAAAAGAAAATGGGTGCGATGATTTCTGTACCAAGTGAAAACGCAACAGATGAAGTACGAAAAAAATTCAATCGTGCAATTGGTGTTCCTGAAAACGCATCTGAATATCCAACAAATGATTTGTATGATGATGAAAAATTACGCGAACAATTTTTGCAAATTGGTTTAACTAAAACGCAAGTTGAAAAAATTTATAACATTGCAAATGAATTTTTATCACCGATTATTTCAGATTTATTTACCGTGCAAAATGAATCAAGCGCAATAAATGAATTAAAAATTTTTTTTGGTGGAACAGAAAAAATGAACGATGCATTACGTGCGATAAATTCGTTTGGTGAAAAGTTTTTACCACGCGATGCGTTTGATGCACTGTGTGCTACACCCCAGGGAATCCAAAGCATGTACAAGATGATGCAATCAATGGAACCAGATGTAAAAACAGATAAAAATGAAACGCAAAATTTAACTGATTCTGATTTGCGTCGCATGATGCGTGATCCAAAATATTGGCGTGACAACGATATTGAATACATCAGAAAAATAGAAAATGGATTTAAAAAATTGTATTCATAAGAAAAAAAATCACTTTATGCTTTACTATATTTTTTATTTCGTATAAAATATAAAGCAAGAACAAAACAAATTTGTTCTATCTTCAAAACAAAATAGGAGAGAAGAATGTTCTTGTTTAAGAAAAAAGCAGCAGCTAAAAAAACAGTTGCAAAACCAGCTGTTAAAAAAGTAGCTGCAAAACCAGCTGCAAAAAAAGTAAGTCGGATCGTAGCCATGTCGTTCTGTGAGCCAAGGAGTTGGCTAAGACATTTGTCTTCCTAAGACCGCTTGGCCTCCGACTTAGAGAAGAATGTTCTTGTTTAAGAAAAAAGCAGCAGCTAAAAAAACAGTTGCAAAACCAGCTGTTAAAAAAGTAGCTGCAAAACCAGCTGCAAAAAAAGT
>JAZOUE010000027.1:0-4053 GCA_045658045.1 Candidatus Enterousia sp. | reverse complement strand
GGCCACAACACTGGAAGCAGACCCATATGTTGGACGAATACTGACCGGCAAAATTGAATCAGGTACTGTTCGCGTTGGTCAATCGGTCAAAGCAATCAACCGCAATGGCGAATTTATTGAAAACGCAAAAATCACAAAAATTATTGAACATCGTGGTGTTGAAAAGATTTCACGTGATACGGCATCTGCCGGTGACATTGTTGTTATGGCAGGCTTTACCAAGGCTACTGTGGCAGACACATTATGTGACCCAAGTGTCAACGAACCAATTCCTGCGATGCCAATTGACCCACCTACCCTGACAATGACATTCTTTGTAAACACATCACCATTGGCTGGTAAGTCTGGTAAAAAACTGACATCACGTATGATTGGTGAAAGACTGTTCAAAGAAGCAGAAACAAACATCGCATTAAAAGTTGAACAAAGCGAAAACAACGAAGCGTTTGAGGTTTCTGGCCGTGGCGAATTACAACTGGGAATTTTGATTGAAACAATGCGTCGCGAAGGTTTTGAACTGTCTGTATCACGTCCACGCGTTGTTATGATTGAAAATGAAAATGGCGAAAAACTGGAACCAATCGAAGATGTTGTAATTGATGTTGACGACGAATTCAGCGGTGTTGTTATTGAAAAAATGACAAAACGCAAGGCAACAATTACAGAAATGAAAGCATCTGGTGGTGGCAAAACACGTATTGTATTTTCTGCGCCATCACGCGGTTTGATTGGTTATTTATCAGAATTCCGCACAGACACACGCGGCACTGGTATTATGAACCGTGTATTTGATAAGTACGATACATATCGTGGTGCAATTCAACAATATCGCCCAGGTGTACTGGTTTCTATGGAAAAAGGCAGTGCTGCAACATATGCCCTGTTTAACTTGCAACCACGTGGCACATTGTTTATCGACCCACAAACCGAAGTATATTCAGGTATGATTATCGGCGAACACAGCAAAGAAAACGATTTAGAAGTCAACCCAATCAAGGGTAAAGAACTGACCAATATGCGTTCTGTTACAGCAGACGAAAAGTTGTTCTTGGCGCCTCCACGCCGTATATCTTTGGAAGAAGCCCTGTCATATATCTTGGACGACGAGTTGGTTGAAATCACACCAGACACAATTCGCCTGCGCAAGAAAGAACTGGACAGCAATACTCGTAAAAAATTGAAAAAGCATACCGAAGAATAAAAAACAAAAAAGCCATGAATATAAAAAAACATGGCTTTTTTTATTTAAATATGCAACAATACCTGCATGACAAAGCGTCTATTTTTATTTGCAGGTTACCACCCAAAAAACATCGTTGATGATGCATTGGTGTATTATGTACAATCACTTTCAAAATTTGGTAATGTTGTATTGTGCATGGATTCTGACTGCCCTGCTGCTGAATTATCAAAAATTGAAAAGTTTACAAAACACACTATGGCTATTCGTCATGGCGAATACGACTTTGGCTCGTACAAGCGTGCATATTTATGGGCATTGGAAAACCTTAACATTTCTGATTATGACTTTGTATATTTGGTAAATGATTCTGTATATGGTCCATTTTATGATATGACCAAATATTTCAACGCCATGGAAAATATGGAACACGACGCGTTTGGCATTGTATCAAAGCGACATAAAATAAAACCACATATTCAGTCTTGGTTTATCGGCACGAACAAGAATGTATTTTTATCTGCGTGGTTTGATGAATTTATGAAGCAAATCACAAAACTGCCTGACAAGGGTCAAATAACCAGTAAATACGAAAACGGATTTTCCAAACTGGTCACAGATAATGGACACACATGGTCTTGTTTGTATTCCGTATATAATCGCGGTGTATATAACAAAATTAAAAAGTTATATAAATCTGGTATGCCATTTATGAAAAAAGTCGCATTTACACGCAATCATGGCGGTCTGGGTCGTCAGGTTTTGTATGTACTAAAACATACAGACCCAAAACTGTCAGAAAAGATTCTGTCATCTGCAAAATGTCAGTATGGCGAAAAACACATAGATTGGTTTTTAACACGCAATCCAATTAATGTCACATACAGAAAGATAAAACACGCGTTATACAAACTGTTTATAGAGGGAATATGACAAAACACACCAAACAAAATCTTAAACGCATAGCTGTTATCACAATGGCGCGCAACGATGATTTTTTCTTGTCGCGTTGGATTGAATATTATGGCAACCTGTTTGGCACAGAAAATTTATATATATACTTGGACGGCACAGACCAACATATACCAGAAAACGCACAAAATGCACATATAACAAAACTACCACATACAGATATGTCACGTTCGTCAGGCGACAAATACAGAATAAATTTAATATCAGACTTGGCGAATAAATTATTAAAAGAATACGATATTGTGATTGGTTGCGATTGTGACGAATTTCTAATCGTTGATCCAAAACTGAACATAAACTTGCACGAATATTTATCAAACAAAAAAATAAAAACAACACTATCTGGATTGGGTCTTGACGTTGGCCAACATATGACACACGAAAAAACACTTGATACATCCAAACCTTTTCTATCCCAGCGTCACCACGCCCTGTTATCCACACGATATACCAAGCCTGTTGTTATAAACAAACCTGTTCGTTGGGGATCTGGCTTTCACAGAATTAAAAACCACAACTTCCATATAGACAAAAACTTATATTTATTGCACTTTGGTGCAGTTGATATGGATATGCTGGTGACCAAGGCCACTGCCCGTGGCACAGACTGGGTAAATCATTTACGCCGTCGTGGTAATGGCACAATAAACAATGTAACAAATCGCCCTGCCCGTGGTGAAAGATGGATAAAAATCGCGCGCGCAATTCAAACATATATTCGTGCGCCATATGCGATAAACAAACCCAATATGCTGGGGCTAAAAATTGTTGTAAGAATTCCAGAACGCTTTAAAAAATCAGGCGTTTAACCATAAAAAAAGAAAAAGAGGCACAAAAATGAAACATTTAAAACGCTTTGTTGCTAAAATAGTTGCGGTTTTTATAAAGGACAAAGATTCTAAAAAGAAAATATATGAGTCTATTGCTGAATTCAAATTATTTGATTTTATACAAGTAAAAAAATTCAACAAAACACCATGTAATGAAAATACTGTTTTGTTGATTGAAACAAACGGCTGTCATGGCGAAGTAATATCTGCCCATTGGCAATACTTCAAAGAACTGGGGTACAATGTTGATATTTTAATGCACAGTTTTATATACAACGAAAATCACTTTGCACGTCAAGATACATCTGACATAAACATATTTCACTGTCATTCAACCGCAATGCACAAAATATTCAAATCAAAAAAAATGGAACAATACAAGGCCATAGTCATAATGACCCCAATGAATTATACATTTGCATCCCAATCCGTCCTGGAAATGTTTCCAGAACTAAACAAATTCAATAATTTATACACAATTGCACATAATACACGCGACATAGACAACAAATACAAAAATTTTAATCAAAAGCATATCTTTGGTTTGGGGCGCAGACTAAAAGACTTTCCTTGTACAAATCCTCATCTGTTCGGAAACATTCAAAAAAACTCCACCAAACACAATCCAACTACTTTTATAACCGTTGGCGGCATAAATCCTAAAAGAAAAAATCACGATATATTATTATCAGCGACTCAAAAACTTGTAACAAAAGGCCTGGACTTCAAAGTTATAATTGTTGGAGATGGGAAATTAAACAACATTCCAGAATCTATAAAAAACAATATTATTGTTACAGGCAGGCAAATATCACACAATATGTTTACTTTAATGGAAAGTTCTGACTTCTTTCTAACATTATGGGACAAAAATAATCCAGACCACAATAAATACAAAACAGACCAAGTATCTGGTTCACCGCAACTTATTTATGCATTTAATAAAATACCATTGGTCCAAAAGGAATTTGCGGCCTTCTATGATTTCAACGACAAAAATTCGATTATATACGAAGATGACAATCTGGCAGACGCAATGGAACAGGCAATTTTGATGAACGACAAACAATA
>JAZOUE010000026.1:0-7368 GCA_045658045.1 Candidatus Enterousia sp. | reverse complement strand
ACCGCTTGGCCTCCGACTTGGAGTGACAAGGGGGTGCAGGAGTGACAAGGGGGGGCAGGAGCGACAAGAGTTTTTTCTTTTTGTCATTCCTGCGATTGGCATAACAAACAAAAAAATTTCAGCCCCCCCACAGGGGGCATTATTTTTTCTTTTTCCCGTATTACAGAGGAAGGTTTATGTCCTGCCGGAAGGAAGATTTTATTGATTACAACCCTATTTTGTGATTTCTTAATCGGTATGACGCAAGTATTTTTTATGTTTCACTTCTTGCCATTCCAACAAGGAAAGGAAAACTGTATTGCCTAGTTTTGGCAGCTTGAAGCGGCCCAAACATCTCCGTCTTTTAAGGAACATTCAAATAAATCTTCTTCATTGCAGTGAGTTCCCCACATGTTGTCAAAACAAGCTGGATGTAGAGAAATATTTTGTTTGATATTAATATTCAAACATTTATTTTTTTTCATATGATCATATATGTATTCTATGTAACCACTTGGACATTTTAACCCGCCCACAGGTTCTGGACATGCATCGTATTGTGTTGAACTCGTGTAACCAGATGGGGCAACGCATGTACATCCGCGTTCATCCCAATATGTATATTCTCTTGTAGTGCAATCTTCAAAAGTACTTGCTATGCTCAAAGACACTTTTACAATACCATTTGCAATCATCAAATTTACATCAGATACTGGAATTTCTATATTTGTTTTTACAATATTATCATAAGCACCATCGCAAGCGCCGCCACTCTTCCTGTTAAATTCGGCAAAACTTTCACATTTAATCTCTGTTGCAGACACCATATAACACCAGCTGGCATTGTGTAGGTTACAATTATTTGTGTCCTTTGTGCCAGGTGCTAGATACATTGTCGATGGTCCAATATGATTTTTCAACATACCAATAGTTGGCAATTTAAATGGTTTATCTTTTTCAAGATAATAAGAAATCGTATTTGCAGGGTCGTCAAAACCATCGGCAAGACCGTTAAATACAAACTCTACCTTGTTTTTAACATTATGGCATTTGCCTGTTGCTTTGTCGTATTGTTCGCCTTCGCCACACAGCATAGAATTATAGAACATTTCAGAGATGCTGTTGATACAAGCATTTGTATCATATGGATCACAAAGCGAAGGCTCATCATCGAACACAGCGAAAGCACAGGTGAGTGCGACATCGCGACAAGCGCCCTTCATAACATTATAGATAGAAGAAATAGAAGCAGAAGATGACCAAGAATTGACCTGAGTCACCTGTTGGTTATAACAATTAGCGACATCGACCATACAAGAAGAAGCATATTCAGAAATGATATTATATTGAGCTGCCCTAATATTGACCATAGCTCTTTGGATGTAATTAACAACGATATCGTTATAAGGTATGTAATTTTTATTCTTGTCATAAGAATAATATTGACATTTTTCCATAACAGCACGACATAAACCTTCGTCTGTAACACGGGATTTCGTACCTACTTTGTTCAATAAATGTTTTACAATACAACGACCATCGTTGCCCCCCGCTGGCGAACCCGTGGTAGGGGCAGCACAAAAAGCATCGTTAATTTTTGTGTTTGAATATGTATCTTGTAACATATCTTTATCAATGTCGGCATTATTATATGCCGCCATAAAATCTTTAATTTTTGATATGTTTTGACCCAATATAACTTCGCCATTTTCATCAATATATTTCTTGGTTGGGTCAACGCATTTAAAGTAATTTTCACCACATACCATATCATCGGTCATACATGATTCCAGCGCTGCAACACAGCCCTTGGCATCATACTGATTTTGATTCTGCAATACCGCCAAGCGCGCCTTTTGCAACATTAAATTCGCACTGCGTACATTAGACAGCAATGAATCATTCATCTTGGACAAGCCTTGTTCATACGCGATACAGTCCTTGTCAATCAATAAATCATAATTACCTGTAATTTGATTTGCAGTACCGCCCGCCTGTTTACACTGATTCAATACTGTATTACAGCGCTTTTTCGCAGCATTATACAATTCGGCACCACGCAGATTGGAAACACTGCTGGAACCGCCCATATTCAAGAAATCAAGACTGAATATGTCCGCGGATTCTGATGAAAAATCTAAGTCCAAATCCAAACCAAAGTCTGTATTTGCATTGCTGGAATAACTGGTCGTAGATGTAGGATTGCGAATTAAATCTGCAATTTCATCTAACATACTACGCGTTGCAGATGTGTCGGTTGTGCCGTTCAGGGCAATTTCTGCCTCAGTCTCGGTCAAAATGGCAGAAATTTCGTCTGCTGATAAGCCAACATAACGAATGTTTTGTGCAACCTCATTCAATTTAGCGTTTGCGTCTTTGACCGCTGCCTCTACCTTGGCATATTTGGAAATAGTCGCAGAACAAGAACAACGCTTTTGATTCTGGTCAACAATCGCACAGAATTGATCCATGCATTCGTTATACTGATCCTGACAAGACTTGTTCAAGGATGCCGTGTTTTCCAAACGCTCTTTGGCCTGGGCGATACTTTCTGCCGTAGTCGTCGCAGCACGTGATTTTACACCACGCAATTCTTCATCAATATTTGAACCAGTTTGAATGCCCGTATCGCCAATCGTTGCACGACCGCCAACCTCTGCCGTACTGGGGCGCAAAACCAGACCTGCACGACGAACAGATGGATTTGCATTTATACTGGCCGATGATACACGTTCGTTGCGCCCCACAGTATTTACCGCCACATCCAATACAGAACGATCATTGGAAGAATTCGCAACAACCGCACGAGATGCCGCAACATTGCGCGACTGGGATTTTACTTCCTTGACAGGCGAACCAGATACAGCACGCGAAATAGTACTGCGAACATTTGTATCAGCTGAATTTACTGTACGAGATGAAACACGCGATGAAGTTGTCCGCGACACATCAACAGATGTATCATTTCCACTGGGCAAAACACGCGAAATAGCACCGTTCGCATTATACGAAAACGGCGCAATCATTGTAATTGCGAAAAAACAAGTAAAAAACTTTCTCATTTCCTTGTGTTTCATTATATCACAATCAAAAATTTAATAAAAGAGAAAAGAAAAAACTTACATCACTTTTGTTCCTGTTGTGTGCATATTATGCAGAATGTTATATTGCCACTATGTCTTATGACTGCAAATCTTCGGCAATTGTATTGGGCATGCATGATGCGTTGGTATCACAGACAGGAATTATCACAGGTCTGACATTTGCATTGGCAGATACAAAACTTATTATAATGACAGGAATTATTTCCGCAGTGGCAGATGGATTATCTATGATGACATCAAATTATCTGGCAGAACGCGAACGCACAGAATTTAAACACGCCTTAATCGCAGGAATATATACAGGCGTCGCATATCTGGGAACCAGCGCACTGCTGATGACACCATTCTTTGTAACAGACGATGTATCGCGTGCGTTGATTGCATCTTTTGCTGTGGCGATTATCATAATATTCCTATTTAACATATGTATGGCACGTGGTGGTACACGTAATTTCTGGCACAGATTCTTTGAAATGCTGTGCATATGCATCAGCGTCTCGATCATCGCTTTCCTTATCGGCGAAATCGCAAAGAAATTTTTAATTTAAAAACGCCCATTTGGGCGTTATTTTTTGTTTTTTGATATCTTTTTAAACTTAAATTCTTCTCTCCAACTTTGCCAATAACATGTCAAACTATTTCTCTTTTTTTCCGTTAAGTCACATAGTATATTACCAGTATTTGTATTAGGGCAAGCCAATGATATATCAGATCTTATCATATTTTCTGCTTCTGTTCTATCATCAGCTGTTTGATTTTTAAACTTATCCAAATCAAAAAAATTTTTCCTTGCGCATCGTATCGCTTCTTCTGCTGCTGTGACATATTCAGATGCTTTTTTGTCTAATTTTTCTGTACATATAGAATTTGTCAGAGAGTTCAACTCATCAAAACTGATAGCAACAGACAACGGTTTACGTTTTTCAGTTTTTTGTTTTGATAAAGTATCAATTACTTTTTTTAAATGTTCCGAACTATTTATGTTTTTTATATAGTGTTCAAGCCCTTTTTTAACATCCACATGTACTATACGATTAGATACATACCTCTTCATTGTTTCTAAATCTTTATCATAATAAGACAAACACATGTTACCTCTTGGCGCCAATGATTTAAATTCATTTGTACGATCTTTATACGATAAAGAAAATGCTTCTCCATGATTATGAACTACATTGAATTCATATATATTTTCATCACTAGATTTTGCCAACCAATACTGCTTAGCGCCTTCAAATAACGTGTTAACTAAAATTTCATCTCCAATCCTAGAGAAAGGATTATAAGGATTATCAGCTTCTTTAACTGTACATATTTGGTAGCTGTGATACACAAATTTTTCATCATCTGTAAACAACTGCGACCATTCTTTAGAAACCTTAAGAGAACAATCTGTACCATCATAAGAACAAGTCAGCATAAAATATCTTTCCTTATCTGTACTGAAATCTATATATTGAAAATATATCGATAACCAATCATCTAGGAACAAAACATCTTTACATTCTGCAAATTTTGTATCTGTTTCTGTTTTATAAACAGCATATTGACATTTTCCCCCTTTTTCCAATGTTGTAACCACATCATTTTTTCCAACATAAAACCGTTTATCTTCTGTATATACTTTATCTTGCAGATCTATAGTTATAACTTTTTGCTTCGCAAAATTATTATTCTCTTCAATCAAAAACCACACAAAATCTTTACAAGATACTCTGAAAGGATTTACTGTGTCGTTAACAATATAGATACACCTGTTCACTATTGTCCGCAGAGAAAGTTCGGACTGCTCAACAAATATCGATTTTATTATTGATTGAAAATTTAGACGCATGGATGGCCAGTCGTTAAAATTGAAAGTACCTTCATTAATAGTTCTTTCGATAGCATTCTTCACAACTTGCGAATTCCATATAATCGGTGTATCTGCGGTTATATTTCTTCCAGCTGTTTCAGCAGATACAGTTGTCGTTACCAAAGCAACCAATGGCAAAATTAACAGTAATAGTTTTTTCATGTTATTTTAACGCCCCCTCGCATGTTTCTGATACCGCAACCAATTTCTTTATCGCAGCTATTTGTGTTGCATTAAATACTGTTGCTGTCGCAGACGCAGCAGTTGATACACCAGACATAATATTCGCTGTCATATTTAAATCTTTGACTTTTTTATTAACACCTTGTTCATCATATGCTTGACGCGTCTTGTCCGTGTTTGCAATTGCACTTGTTATAACCCCGGCAACACCAGATCCCATACCAACACCAGACACAATCGCAGCACCCGTTGCTCGTTTGTTTATCGGACTGATGTCTATATATTCATACTCGCCACAGGCGCTTATCATCTTCTCCGCGGTCGCCAATTCAGATTCTGTTGCAACACCTTCAACCTGGGCAAGCATTTTAGCATTCGATAATTCTTGGGTCGCAGATATACATTTTTGTATCTGGTCCGCAAAGTCACCTTTTATTTGATTGGTCGCAGCAATCGCAGTACCCGCAATATTAGTCACAGTTGACGCCGCCAAGGTACCTGTTCGAATATTACCCAAGAGCTTTGATTTATCGTTCAATTTTTGTAAGTCTGTTCCTTGGTTACCTGATAATGCCTCTTCAATAGCGACCGTAAAAGTTTCTTCTTCGATTATCAAATTTTCAACCGGAACATTTTTATTCTTTTCGGCCCATTTTTTAAATTCAGCATCAATTTGCTCGTCAATATCTAGCTTGGCCAACCCCGTACCCAATGCAACAGCACCACTAGCTGTGCCAACACCTGTTATCACAGTGTTTATACCTGCCATCTTCTTCATATCTGTTAATTCTGCACCAATACCGCCACATGCAGTACGAACATTAGTAATCGCATCACTTAATTCAGTCGATGCATTCGCAACACCAACCCATAAAGATAAAAATATACCCAAAGAATGTATTTTCCGCATTTATTTCCCCTTTTCACCGTCCATATATAGAAATTTATAGGACAAGCCCACATACTCTTCTTATACAGGGTATCACAAATTACAAAACTCTACAAATAAAAATATCTAAGCAATAAAAATCCCGCCATACGGCGGGTGGAATTTATTTTGTATTTTGATTAATACTGTCTGTAAAATTTATTGTTTTTGCTTTCTGCGATTTATATTCTTGGGCAACGGTTTGCGTTTTTATATCCGTCTGCTTTTTATTAGTGGCATACAGGTACATTCCTATGCCACTGACCAATTTTGCACCTGTGGCAACAATAAACACCCATTTATAGTTTTTCTTTATCCAGTCCCTGAATCTTTTTTCAGCTGATTGGCTATATTTCTTGATATCTTGACATAATTTCCCCAATTCAGGATACATCGGATTATCGGCCTGTATTTCTCTGTTGTTTATATCTATGTACACTTCTAAATCTTCTGCTGAATAAATTGTCTTATATGGCGTGCCACTTTTTGGTCTGGTGCAGGGTTGGATTTTTATATTATCTATTTGAATATAATTGTTATGTACTGCTATATCGTGTTTTTTGTAATTGCGGCACAGATATCTAATATTTTTTGCAACTTCTTGGCCCGATAACTTTGACCAGTCGTTTGGAAATATGCGTTTTTTACTCATTATAATACCTTTGACTATCGTGTGTGCTGACGAACTGTATCTGTAAAATTCACAGTGTTTGTGTTCTGAATCTTTTGTCTGGCTGCCTCTATTTCAGATAAAGGCACTACTTTTTTACTATCATCTTCAGTTTTAATGGAATACATCAATCCAGTTGCCATCGCCAACATCATCGCAAAAACTAACGCATTTACACAGCCTTCGCCTGGCACTTTTTCCATTTCCTTGTATTTCCTGATATTGGAATATACTTTTGTTTCATTTTTCTTTTCAGTTTTTCTATTTCGGGATCTAGGCATTTTAATTTCCTTATCTGACTTTCTGTAAATTTGATGTTATAATTTTTGTTGTTTGTTGTACTTGTTCTGTTTTTATTTCACAAGTATCTTTTTTGGTCTTTTTATAATACAGCATCAAACAAAACGAACACACTGCCATTGAAATAATAATTATATCAAACGCATGATTTCGCAACTTTTCAGACAACTGTTCTTTTACATTATCTTGCTTTGGTTTGTTCATTTAATTTTTACCTTTTTGTATAAAAAAACCGCCGGGGGTCGGCGGTTTTAAAAACTGGTTTTTATATCACAACTGGATTTATTCTGGCGACGACCTACTCTTCCGTGGCTTAAGCCAAAGTACCATCGGCGATACGGGGTTTCCC
>JAZOUE010000025.1:0-3495 GCA_045658045.1 Candidatus Enterousia sp. | reverse complement strand
CTATTATCTTTAATTTCTATGCTAATCACGGGCAGGGGTGTGAAACCTCATGTAACTTCTGTACACTACGGTTTCGGGTTTGTGCGTATCTACACTATTATCTTTAATTTCTATGCTAATCACGGGCAGGGGTGTGAAACCTTATGTAACTTCTGTACACTACGGTTTCGGGTTTGTGCGTATCTACACTATTATCTTTAATTTCTACGCTAATCACGGGTGGTAATAAAAGTTTTTCATTTTTCACTTTTATATTATTTCAAAATATGATAAAATTTTACCTAAGAGAGAATATGAAGTACTTTAAGCATTTATTTGTATTGATTTTATGTGTGCTGCCGTGTGTTGCAGGTGCTTCTGTTGCGACAACTGCAGGCAGTAATTTGACCGCATGGAATGGCAGCAGTGGTGCCACAAATAGTAATAATAATTGGAATTCTTTGATGAATGTTCGTGGTCAGTCAGGAACAACAGGCAAGGTTAAGGCTGATTTTGGTAATTGTAATTCTATTATTTTGCGTTGCGCACAACCAAAGTGCGCTGCGTGTACAACAATGGAAATGGCACAGCCTGTTGTTGCGGGTTGTGTAAACACCAGCAAGGAATGTAAAAAACATGGTGATGAATTAGTGCAATTTATTTCTGCACAGATTGTTGCCAGTGCAGCGGAAAAATTACAAGCTCAAGAATTAGCAATTAAACAGGCCGAAGCACAGGCGGCTGCAAATAATCAAAGCAGTCAGCAGTTGGCGCAAATGCAACAGCAAATGGCACAAATGCAACGCGATATGCAGGCGCAAAATGCCCAGCAAATGGCACAAATGCAATCGGCACTGGAAGAACAAAAGGCATTGGTTGCCAGGGCACAAGAAGAGGCCGCTGCCGCACAGCAAGCCAAGATAGAGGCAGAATCGCGAACAGCCCCAGGTGTTACAGTTGCACAGCAGGCCGCAATCGAAGCAGGAATTAGTGAAGATGTCTTGATGCGTCAGCAAATTTCTGGTGAAATTTTGTCTGCGGTTGAAAATGCCGAAGATCAGTTGGCTAAACTGAAAGAAACAATGGACGAAGTCTTTAAATATGCTGGCTGTGATGCACGTGGCAGTAATTGTTCTGGGCCAAAACGTGTAAAGATGTTTAAAGAAAAGGCTATGCAGTTCTTTGAACCATATGACAATATTGCTGATGAAATGGAAGAAGCCTTGGAGACTGCATTGGCATTGGGTGTTGATATTTCTGATGTTATTATGATGTTAAATGGTGCGTGTAATAGATGGGGGAAGTATCTGTGTTCTAAATCGCTAGCAGAAGTTCCGTATGTAGATAAAGACGGAAAACAGACTGGCGAAATGACAAAGGTTTATATGCATCTGGTTGATACATATGATGATGAAAGTTGTCCTTCGTCTGGTGGTAAGTCTGTGCCAAAAGGCAATGTTCGTGGTGGTCATGAATGTCGTGAAGGTCAAGCTGTGCCCCCACAAGACGATATCAGATGTACATTGATTGGTATGATTTCAGATAGCAAAGATGATACAGTTGAATATAGATGGTTAAACGAAACAGATGAAGAAGACAGACCAATTCGTGTTGGTTGTGCGACTGCGTCATTGGAATCTATATCTGTATTTGGTGGCAGAAAAAATAAAAAGAACAGAACATTAGATTTAGATGTTTTGGAACGTATTATTTTACAAGATGCGCCAGAATATGCGGTTAGCAATAAATACACGACTGGTTCTGGTGGTGACCCAAAAATAAACAAGTTGAAATATTGCATATTGACATCTAAAGGATATACGCGTTTGCAAAATGCTGTTTTCCAGAAACGCATGCCTGATGCTAATGTTTGTGTTACAGATAGTGATTTAACCGATGCTGCAAAGGGTGAGCTTGTCACGTCAGATACTGTTAGTGCTGAATGTAAAACAATTATCAGCGGTGTAAATTCAGAAGAACAATGTAAACATCATAACAAAATTACAAAGGAAGAACACGGCGGAAATGTTGATATCGTAGACTATGACAAAGGTGAAAAACGCTGTAAGGTTGTTGAAGATGGTTATTGTGTTGGTGTTGACAATCTTGTGTATAAAAAAGCTGAATAAAATATAAAAAATGAAAAAAATAAAAAATATCTTTACCAAATTTTTAATGCTAGCGGTTATGCTGGGCTGTGTTGTTAAGCCTGTCTTTGCAGATAATGGTTGCGAAGATGAAGAGAATGATATGATTTCGGCTGAATTCGCATTGTGTTCAACACACGCCTATAATATCGGAGAGATGGAAAATCCTGATGCTGCGGGTCGTGAATTAATGCGTACGATTATTGCCATGAAGACAGAGGTTATAACACAACAAATGTACAGACATTATCAACAAATGGAATCTATGTTGAAACGGTTTCAAACACAGCTGGAAAAAGCTGTATTATCTGCAAATTTAAAAGCGGCTGGCGCGAAAAGTGAAATCGAAGAAGAAAGCAATTCAACATTTAAATCAACAAATCGCAATTTGTTTGTAGAAGATGTATCTGATTGTGCAAGTATACTTGATAATGCTGAGAAAATAGAGTGCCTTCATGAAAATTATGGTATCATTAATGACGCTGTTGATGGCGGTTCCAAGACACCGACCAGTGCATTGAAAAAACAATTAGCTCATGATTTTAGTGTGTTGATTAGCATGAATAAAGGGGTTACTGATAAACAAACTTCTAATCAAACCCCAGCAGTTGATGATTGTACAAAAGATAACAAAATGACAAACAAGAAAGCATTTATATCTTGTTTAAATCAGCATAATACAAATATTTCTGCGGTATATAATACATTACAAGAAGAAGAACGCAATTCCAGACGATATCAGTTGCCACAACAATAATCGATAAAGTTAGTTATCTTTTTTTAATTGTTCGCGCAGTTTGTCCCAATATTCAAGACGCTTTTTTATCTCGCGTTCAAACCCGCGTTCAACAGGGAAATAATATTTCTGACGCCCCATGGATTCTGGAAAACAATTTTGGCCAGAAAATCCGTTTGCTGTATCTGGGTCGTAAATGTAACCATCGTTATATCCCAAATCTTTCATCATTTTTGTTGGCGCGTTTAAAATATTTTTTGGTGGCATAAGTGAACCGGTGGCGCGCGCCGCGGCGTATGCGGCCTTTTGCGCCTTGTAATTTCCAACGCTTTTTGGGGCAGTGCCCAAATATATCACCAGTTGCGTCAATGCCAAGTCGCCTTCGGGACTACCCAGACGTTCGTACGCATTCCATGCAGCAATCGCAACCTGTAATGCGTTTGGGTCTGCCAACCCCACATCTTCGACAGCAAAGCGTGTCAATCTGCGAAATAGGTACATTGGATCTTGACCAGATGTCATCATACGCGCCGCCCAATAAAGTGCCGCGTCTGTATCGCTGGCACGCAGGGATTTATGCACCGCAGATATCAAATTATAATGTTCGTCGCCATGTTTGTCTGATAATGGCGC
>JAZOUE010000024.1:0-15918 GCA_045658045.1 Candidatus Enterousia sp. | reverse complement strand
CGTTTGTCTTTCTTTGCATAGTCATCCAATATACGACTAGAATTATCAGTACTGCCATCATTTATACATATAATTTCCAAATCAGAAAACGTCTGATTAATTATAGAATCTAAACATCTTGACAAATACTTTTCTACATTATAAACAGGAACAATAACACTAATTACAGCCATGACACACCCCAATATATAAACCCTTATTAATAATTGATAATTATGTATATAAATAGAATATTTTCATAAAAATTTCAATCTAAAACCACAGAAATAAATACCGACCATAAAGGTCGGTTTGTGTTTCTGGTGGGAGTGGCTGGATTCGAACCAGCTCAGGCTTAAGCCAACAGATTTACAGTCTGCCCCGGCTCTCCAACTCCGGCGCACGCCCAATCCTTGGTGCGGGCAGCGGGAATCGAACCCGCATTTCAAGCTTGGAAGGCTTGCATACTAGCCTTTGTACTATGCCCGCAACAAAATCAAAGCCCAATGATTATATAATAAATGAAATCAAAATCAAGAGTTTATTTATAGAAAATAAAAATTCACACAACACCGCCCTTGCCAGCACCCCCAACTCGTGATTAGCGTATAAAATAAATTAGAATGATTTAGATAAAAATAAATCGGGAATCGTAGTGTACATGGCGCTACATGAGATTCCCGATTTGTTTTTAGATGAATTATTATAATTTATTTTATTTGATTGGAGGGAAACAATCACCCCCACTCTCTGGACAACAGTTAGAACCTAAATCGCCCATTTCGGTATAAACCTCGCCCGCACAGCAACCATACTTGTCTGTTGGGGTACCGTCTGGACAATTCAGTGGCGCGCTAAAAGAAAAAGTATCAAGATTTGCATAAACCAAAATACCAATTACCGCACCCAGCACAAAAGATACAATCAATGCAACCCATGACTTTTTTTGCGGTTTTTGAACTTTTTTAGTTACTGTTTTTTTTGCATTTTTTTTCATATTATTGTTCCTTTTTTTCTATTGGCGGGAAACAGTCGCCGCCACTTTTTGGACAACATGCAAATACTGCATTTCCCAAGTCTTTAAAAATCTCGTCTACGCAACAGCCGAACTTATTTGGTTTTGCACCGTCCGCACATAACCCCGCTGCAAGATTTGCATCAATTTGTTCTGCGGTCAATTCTGGTTCTGCATGTTCTGATACTTCTTCTGTCACAGGTTCTTCAACCTCGGCAACAAGGGTTGTTTCTTCTTCGGCGACATCTTCTTCTGTATAATCTTCTTCGTACACAACTTCTTCAACGACAATATCATTACGACCAGATGCGCGTCTGGCCGATGCGCTACGCGTACAAGTACTGCGATATTTAATCTTTAAATCTTCCAGTTCATAATACGCATCATCATCAGTTTCTACCATTGGTGTCAATTCTGATATTCTTTTTTGCATATCGGAACAAGACATACGTTCAACAACAACCGGCACATACTCTTCTTCTATAGACTCTTCGTACTCTTCTTCGCAATATGCACCAGTTGTGATAATCAAACCCAATAATGCCACCAGTATTTTCATTTAATTGCCCTTATTGTCCAGTTATAATTTTTTCAACCTGCAAGATAAAGTCAATTGTTGGATTTGTCAGTTTTTTTGCAGTTTCAAAAATTTCCTGTGCTGCCGCTTGCATATTCAAGCGCTTATAAGTTTCAACAACTTCGATTGTTTCATCTTCGTCGAATTCATCGTCTTCCAATGCGCGTGCGATTTCCAGTTCTTGTTTTGCCAAATCAACATACTTTGCAGAATTTTCTGGACAACCGCGTTCGGATAAATTCGCATAAATTTTTGCACGGTCAATTCTCTCATCTGCACTGGCACGATTATCTGCATACGGCAATCTTTCTAATAAAGACGCTTCTATTTGCTGACATGTAGATTTCATTGTTTGTGCACCACCCAAAGATTCAATTATCATCATTTCGCGTGCAATTGCGTCACGATATTTAACTTGATTTTCTGGACAACCATGTTGAAACAAAGTTTCATAAACACGAACATTTGCCTGATGGTCTCCTATTATACCAGAACTTTCATCATTTAACCAACGCAGTTGAATTTCTTCAATCAATTCGCATGTTTCCTTGGAAGAAGTGTCTTCTTTCTTTACTTCTGGCACAACCGTTTTTTTAGCATTTGTACAATATTCCGCATACATCTTGTTCAATTCCACCAACTTTTCTGCCGGTGTTTCAGAATGCGTCATCAGATTTTGCAAATGAAAACACTTTGTTGAGTCCCACTGTTCAACATTTGCCTTGATCGGTTTATGTTCATTAAATCCCACACCCACCATAACACCGCAAATAAACAGCAACACGAACGCCACCCAATACTTTGCTTTTTGAGTGCGTGTACATATACATTTTGGCATTTTATTTTGTACTTTTTTCATAACTCTCTCCCTTTTATTTTTTTTATTATACTATTGAACGATTCCATTGTGAATAGTTATTTTTCTATCTGCCCTGTCTGCCAACTTCATATCATGTGTAACAAACAGCATTGCCATTTTATTTTTACGCACAATATCCAGCAACAAATCAAATACTGCGCCTGCATGCATTGGGTCCAGACTGCCCGTTGGTTCGTCTGCCAATAATATATCAGGATTATTTGCCAAGGCGCGCGCCAATGCTGTACGCTGCTGTTCACCACCACTCATTTCATTAGGTGTATGTGATGCACGATGCGCGACATTTGTTGACTTTAATAATTTTATTGCGCGTGCATTTGCAACATCTTCGTCCATACCATTTGCCAACATTGGCAAAGTTACATTTTCCAATGCGGTAAAATCAGACAACAAATTATGCTTTTGATAAACAAATCCAATTTTATTTCGTCTGACCTGAGTACGCATATCTTCATCCATTTTATGCACAGGCACGCCACCGACAACAATACTGCCACCACTTGGTTTATCCAGTAATCCCACGCATTGTAATAATGTAGATTTACCACAACCAGATTGTCCAACCAGTGCAATAATTTCACCACGATGCAAATCAAACCCACCACCGCGCAAGATGTGCAATGGCTGACCACCCTCGATAAAAGTCTTTTTAATATCACGCACAGACAGAACGACATCGCCCTGCTTTACTCTTGATAAAGAATCTAAAATATTTGCCATTTACAAATCTTCCTTTTATTCGTTACGCAAGACCTCTACTGGGTCTGTGTTTGCAGCCTTCCATGCTGGATATAATGTTGCCAAGAAAGCCAATGCAACTGCAATCAATGCGATTCCCAATACATCTGTCAAAACCAATTTAGATGGTAATTCAGATAAATAATATAACTCTGCTGGGAACAAATCACGCCCTGTCAGCCACTGGAAGAACTGACGAATTGGTTCAATATAGACCGCAACCAAAACGCCTAATATCGTTCCAAAGAACGCACCAATAACACCAATTGATGTACCAGACAATACAAATATCTTCATCATTGATTTTCGCGACACACCGAATGTACGCAGCACTGCAATATCTTTGTTTTTATCTTTGACCAACATAACCAGCGACGACACAATATTAAACGCAGCCACAATCACAATCAGCAACAATATCAAGAACATAACATTTGATTCAACTTGTAACGCGCCAACAAATCCGCGATTTAAATCACGCCAATCACGAACGACAAAACCTTCGGGCAATAATCGCCCAAGTGCCGCCGCAACACTTGTTGTGTCTTCTGGATTTTTCAAGAACAAATCAATATGCGTAACAGAATTTGGGATATTTAAATACTTTTGTGCTGTTTCCAAAGGCATAAATATATACCCTGAATCATATTCATACATTCCCATAAAGAAAGAACTGACCACTGGATATGCCATAATACGTGGCATTGAACCAAATGGCGTTGGCGTTGCACCATTTGCAGACACCAGTGAAATCTTGTCCCCCATACCAACACGCAACGCGCGGGTCAGCGATGCACCAGCAACCAGTTCGCCATCATTAACCGCAGATAAATCGCGTCCATAAATACGCGTACCAGATTGCGTTTTTGCCGCCAAGTCATTCATCCGAATACCACGCACCATTGCACCAGTATTATTACCATTTGCTGTTGCCATAACCTGCCCTTCGGCAATTGGAACAATGCCTGTTATATTTTCTGCGATAACCTTGTTTTGTTTCATTTTATCAATCAAGAAATCAAAGTCTGCAATTGCACCATCTTGATGATAAACAACAACATGACCATTCATTCCGACAATACGCCCCAACAATGTGTCATGAAAACCACCCATAACAGACATAACAACAATCAGCGTCGCGACACCCAACATAATACCAATCAACGACACCCAAGAAATCACAGAACCAAAACCGCGTTTTTTGGCACCCAAATATCTAAAAGCAACTTTTTTTTCCAGCTTTGAAAACATATTTTTTACCTTATTCGTTTAAAAAGTCACGCAAAGCATCACCAATTAAATCTTCTGTATTATCGTCATGCCCTGTTACACCATCATATACAGACACCAAGCGTGGCGACATAAATACAACCAGTTCTGCAAATGGCGAAATCAATGTTTCTGGCGTTGTAACAAACGAATGAGTTGGAATACCAACAATCACATAATTGTCACCGATACTGGATGGAACATTAAATGACGACAATTCACCATTTGATGTACGCAAAACAATTTTTGCATCTATTTTATCACGACCCCCAAAGTCACCATAATTACCGATTGCACCAATGATTAAATCTGTTTCCAGTCTTTCTTCTTTGCCACATTGACCGATATCAAAGCGAGATTGCCATCCATTTGGAATTGCGAAAGTTCCCTGAGATATCAAAACAACATTCGCCTGTTGCGCCAAGAATTCTTGCAATGTTTTTGTGTTTATTTCTGGGCCAACAACCAACGCACGACCAACAACACCTGGGATTGACATCTTTATATTTTTATCACCGAACGCAGGCAACAAATTCATCCAAACAATAGGATTATCTGTACGCGGGTAAACACGATACACATCAACATCCCACGCAATCATATATTTTTTATCTGTAATGTCTGCGATAATTTTTGCAACTTCACGTTCTGTTTGATAATTTCCTTCGAACACAACAGTTTTATCCTGCCAATCAACCAACAGATTACGCATATCTGCCCCATGCATTGCGTCTAGTAATGCCATAATAATAGTTTCATTCTTTGGCATTTTAATCAGCCACTTTCCACGATGAGATAACTTTAACTCACCATTTTTATCATCATAAGAATAATAAACGCGTCCCATTTTTGTCATTAACTCAACCGCATCAGACAAAGGCCCCGTTGCAATTGTACCTGTTATTTTTTCATATAAAGGCTCGTCTTCCAGCACAACAATATCTGTACCCAGCAACAGTTTATCCAAACTCTGTTTCACAGTTAAATCTTTGAATTCATAGTCATCAACTTTCAGTTTTGGCAACGCATCACCAACATTTAATCGAACGATCTCAATTTTTTCCTGTGGCACAACTGACACAACCTTTTGATTATCCCAATCAACTTCACATCTTTTTGGTAATTCTATTGAAAATCTGCGCGCAGTATCAGTTGTCAGCGCTGCTTTTTTAGGAAAGATTGGCACAGAATTATCATCAATTACCAATTGATCAACAACTGTAACAGTATCATACAGTGGTATATCTTTTTGTTGTTGCGCACAACCAAACAGTGTCAACACGGCTAAAATTCCACCAAAATATTTGTTCCAGAAAACCATTTTTCCTTCCTTTTTTTCTTTCGTCAGAACATTTATATCAAATATTCATAACTTTTTCAAACTCTTCCAATGTCATTTCATGAATTGGTTTTTGTGTTGGAGTTGTTAAATCTTTGAACTTTTCAAACAAAGTCGAAAATCTATTTACAACATTTACAATTTCTGGCGATACATTTTTTTCCTGTGCAATCAGACGTCTGCCGTATTCCAAAACATACTCTAAAACATCAGCAGCGTAAAAGCGACCAACATAATTTTCCATTGCAATTCCGCCTTTTTGCACACAAATTGCAGACATAACCATTGCGGTCTGATTATAATAATTTACCAGTTTTATAAACTGTTGCACATTGATTGCCATAATAAATTTCCTTTCTCTCTTTTTTACATTATAAAAACTATTGCCACCAAAAGGCAATTAAATTATAATAGAGATATGAGAATAAAAATTTTACCAGTTTTGTTGATACTAACCGCATGTGCATCTGCCAACCGTGGCAGTATTGATAACGCCACTATTTTAAATTGGGAGAACGAGGCAGTAACCACCGAACAATTCGTTCGCGACCACAAGGCTTGCCTTGGTATTACCAAGCCTGCACATCAGCCACGTTCCCGCATATTTAAACTGTTGGCACCAAATCAAAGTGCGGTTATGCCTGATTGGGATGGTCTGTGGGTAACATTTCAATCAAACGAATATCGCGATGTGGGCCAACGCAGTTTAATGTCTGTACCACGTAATTCCACATCAAAAACTGTTGGTGCATACCGCAGATGTATGTTCAGACGCGGCTATTTATTACGCGCAATGTAAATAAATGATTATTTAATAACAATCTTGCGACCACCGTTTAATTCAGTGATATATACATGTATCGTATCATTTGGCAAAACATCCAATGCGATTTCTGGCCACTCAATCAACGTAATATCATTTTGAATTGCATGTTGCAAACCAACCTCTGTCAATTCAGAAGAATCCATCAGTCTGTATAAATCAAAATGAGAAATTCCATCATAATTTTGTACAATTGTAAATGTTGGGCTGGGAACAACAGTATCTTGGCCACGCAATGTTTTGATTATTGCGCGTGCAATTTCAGACTTGCCCATACCTAAATCCCCATGCAAAGCCACAACCACAGGTGCGTGTAACTTTTTTGCAAAATCACTTGCCCACTTGCGCATCTGTTCAACATTTTCCAAAACAAATTCTTGCATATCACTACTCCACTAACAATAAATCGTCTTCCATTGTGCGTATTTGGTCGCGGATTTCAGCAGCCAATTCAAATTCTAAATTTTCCGCAGCCTTGTGCATTTTCTGCGTCAGCTTTTTTATCTCGCGCCGCAAGGATTCTGCATCCATAACACCACCAGACTTATCATACACAAATTTTCTAGTTTTGTCAGTTTTTTCTTGTGCGCCCCCTACTTCGGCAAATATTGCCTTGGACACAGTTTTTGGTACAATCCCGTGTTCTGCGTTATACGCCATCTGCTTTTCACGACGACGCACTGTTTCATCCAGCGCATCTCGCATAGAATCTGTAATTTTATCAGCATACAAAATAACACGCCCATTTGCATTTCGTGCCGCGCGCCCAATCGTCTGAATCAGCGACCGCGTAGAACGCAAGAACCCTTCTTTATCTGCATCCATAATTGCAACCATTTCACATTCTGGGACATCCAGCCCTTCACGCAACAGATTGATACCAACCAAGACATCAAACTTACCCAAACGCAAATCACGCAACAAATCAATTCTTTCCAGTGTTTCAATATCACTGTGTAGATATTTTGCACGCACACCATTTTCGTTCAGATAATCCGTCAACTGCTCTGCCATTTTTTTGGTAAGTGTTGTTACCAGCGCACGCCCTGAAATCTTTTTAAGTTCGTACAACAAATCATCAACCTGATGTATTGTTGGTCTGACTTCGCATACTGGGTCCAACAGCCCTGTTGGACGAATTACCTGTTCAGAAACAATGCCACCAGACTGATTTAACTCCCACTCTGCCGGTGTTGCAGAAACAAATATTGTCTGTGGACGCAGATTGTCCCATTCATCAAAAGTCAAAGGTCTGTTATCAATACACGCAGGCAGTCTGAAACCATATTGCGATAATGTTTCTTTTCTGGCACGGTCACCGCGCGACATAGCCCCAATTTGTGGCACCGTTACATGACTTTCATCAATAAACAAAATTGCATCTTTTGGTAAATATTCAAACAGTGTTGGCGGTGGCTGACCTGGTAATCGCCCAGATAAATAACGCGAGTAATTTTCTACCCCACGGCAAGTGCCTGTACTTTCCATCATTTCAATATCAAAGTTTACACGTTCACGCAGTCTTTGTTCTTCTACATATTTCATATTTTGATGAAAGTATTCCAATCGCTCAGACAAATCTTGTCTGATTTGTGTAATTGCCTGTAAAACACTTGGCATTGGTGTCGCATAGTGAGTATTCGGATAAATCGCAACCCTGTTTAATTTTTGCAATTTTGCACCGGTCAATGTATCAAATTCCCAGATTTCTTCAATTTCATCACCCCAGAAAGAAAGCTTCCACCCCCTGTCCACAGCGTGTGATGGAAAAATATCCAGTGTATCACCACGCACACGAAATTCCCCACGCGCAGGTGCCACATCGTTTCTTTTGTACTGAATATCAACCAAGGCCCGCATAACATCAGACACACCAATAATATCACCAACATTTAATACCAAGCGCATCCCAGCATATTGTTCTGGTGACCCCATACCATAGATTGATGACACACTGGAAACAACAATAACATCGCGTTCTTCCAACATGGCGCGCGTTGCACTGTGACGCATACGGTCTAACTGTTCGTTTATGGACGCATCTTTATCAATATAAGTATCAGTTGTTGGCATATACGCTTCGGGCTGATAATAGTCATAGTAAGACACAAAATATTCAACATGATTTCGCGGAAAGAAAGATTTCATTTCCGTATATAACTGTGCAGCCAAAATTTTATTAGGCGCCATAATTAACGCCGGTCGTCCCAGTTCTGCAATAACATTTGCCATTGTAAAAGTCTTGCCAGACCCAGTTACCCCCAACAACACTTGGGATTGTTTTCCTTCTTGAACACCTGCAACCAGTTCTGCAATTGCAGTTGGCTGGTCACCCATCGGCTGATAGTCACTTTCAAGATAAAATTCTGCTCGCTTCATTTTTTTATTCACAATTATAATTGTAATCCATTATAATCAAATTACAAGGAAAGAGAGAATGGCATTAAAACCTAGATATAAACGCAGAATATTTTGGTCTATTATTTCAGCAATCGCCGCGATTGGTCTGCTGATGGTGTTAATTCCACCAATGATTACATTAAACAGTTTCAGACCAACAATTGAACAATCAATCAGAACACAAACAAATGTACCTGTAAAATTGGGTGGCAATTTACATTTCAGTCTGCTTGGTGGCGCCACAATCGCTGCACACGATGTTGAAATACCAAATGCAAAAATTGGCACAGTATTATTTTCAATACCTTTCCGCAGCTTCTTTAATCTAGGTAACAGCAAACTAAACGACGCAGTTGTAATTTATGACGCAAACATAACAGTTGATAAACTGGTACCCGCTGTATTTAACCATAACATTGAAATATATAACAGCAACATTACATTTATGGGGCGCAAATTTCATATTATACGCGCAGATTTTACTGACGGACGATTCCATGGCACAATACGTTCACAAAATCATAAATACGAAGTAGAATTTATCAATGATTTTTTCACTATAAAAAACAAAAACAACAACCTTGATTTAACAGGCAAATTCTTTCCTGATGGCAGTATTCGTGGTCATATGGATTTAGAAACACAATACATAAACGAATGGTTCGGATTTGAAGAACCACAAATAAAACAGACCGTAAAATTATCCACAGATTTTGAATGGGATGGACACGATACATACGAATTTACAAATCTGCATTCTGATAATTTCGCAGGCAATATCACAGTATCTGGGAACGGCACACGAACAGTACAACTGGTATCGCCAGACATAGACTTTGACTTTTCATTTTTAATGCGCCCAACCAAGTTATTTCACAAAACAAAATTTGACATTGATTTTTATGGTGCTTTAAAGTTTGGAAACAAGACTTTTAAACACCTGAAAATAGATGTAACCGCAACAACAGATAAATTACAAATAACAAATGTTGTCGCAGATGATATTGTTATTTCTGGTGGCATAATTACAAAAGACGGCGCAGAAAAAATTATGATAACAATGCCATATAACGATGTTGAAACGATGTGCTTGTTTTCTGGCACACCAACAGAATGGGATTGTTCTAAATTTTCATACGGCGATTATTCTGGCAGCATATATGTTGATAAAGATAAATTTACAATCAACATACAATCAAACAACCCAATGCCATCTGATACAGAATTTATGAGTATGATTTATAAACTTGGAGATACAGGTATTATAAACTTTAAATTTTCTGATATTGCGGGCACCTATAACATCAAAAACAAAAAAGTTAGCGCAACATATAACTTTGCAAAAAACAAAACTTTAAAGTGGTTAAAAGTACATATCCCATTTATACCAGATTTTATAATGAGCGCGACTGGCGATTTTATCTGGCAGAATGGAACACTCAGCTTTATACCACACAATAACACATGGGAATTTTCTGCACACGATGATTATTTCTATATTTCAGGCACCAGCTTTAAATCTTGGTTACCGAACATTGATTTACGCTTTGTAAATGACGGAAAATATTCTGTATCAGGGTTTTATAAAAATGGGAAAATATCAAATCTTGAAATTACAATTGCAGACAATAAATTTTCAGGTTCTGTATCTGATGGAACAATAACACTAAACACAAATGTTTTATCTATTGATTCATTTGCAAATAAAACTTTTATTGATAATTTTGCAGAACTAGAATTTTTAACAAACGACCCAGTTTTAACATTGTTTGAACTGCCTGTAAAAATATCGTTGTACGCCAACACTTTAATATACCAAGGAAACAGGTATAATAACTTTGTATATTCTTTAAAGCCGGACTCACAAACATTTTCTATCACAGATAAAACGCGTGGCAATTTATTAGCAACAATTGAAAAAAACAAAGCAAAATACGACATATTTGTACAATTAAATAAATTTATGATAAATGGCACATTGTTATCACAAAATATGCCATTAAACATACGTGACACAATGATAACAGGCGAACTAGAATTTACTACAAACGGCAAGATTGCACACGATATATATTATAATATGCATGGCGACATAGATATAACATTTACATCGGGTTATTTAATCGGTATGTCATTTGATAATTTTTATACATCTGCACAAAATATAACAATATTAAATGCAGAATATGCATTAACAAACGCATTATCCACAGGCGAAACAAAGCTTAAAAATATGAGATTAATTGGCACATATGACGACGGTAATTTTATAACAACTCAACCAATAGAACTATCAATGCGACATACAGATGCAATTGGTGGGCTTGCGATTACAAACGGACAAATGACAGCAGAATTAGATTTAACATTACGTGGTACCGCATCAAAACCTGTTACAATAAATTTAGGCATAATGCCAAATAATAAACGCATATATTCATTATCTGAAATCATGAGACAGTTTGATCCAGCATTTATGCGCGCATTTATAAAAATTCACGACAAATTTTAATTTGTGATTTCTCGTTTAAAATCTTGTTGCGACATAACCTGACCCGATGCATCTGCATAATATGTATACCGCCCTATTTTCACACAATGAAAACCATTTGCATAAAAGCGAATATTTCTTTGTGCGCGCAAAAGAGTCTTATTTTTTCCAATTAAATCGGCACGCGCACCAAATAACACGTGCGACACTCGTCCCCAAAAACCATGTGCAACATACGGCGCGTATAACACACCTCCCCGCTTTTCCAAACGCGACATATTATACTTTTCATAATCAGACAAAATTTTATTTTCCTGATATTGGGTCAGATTTAAATTCTTAGATAAGTTATGAATATAATTGTACATAATAAATTCCTATTATTTTTTATTTGTACAAATTATATTTATATAAACGCTTTTTCCAACAGGTATGATTTCTTATAAAAAATCCCCCAAATGGGGGGATTTTATTTTTCGTTTAGTTTTTCTTTCTGACTTGAATATGAACTTCACGCAGTTGTTGTTCAGTAACTGTTGTTGGCGCGCCCAACATCAAATCTTGTCCACGTTGATTTGTTGGGAAAGCAACAACCCCGCGCAAGTTTGGTTCGCCCAAAATAATTTGAACTAATCTGTCAATACCAAACGCACAACCACCGTGTGGTGGTGCACCATATTGGAACGCAGCATACATACCGCCAAACTTTTGTTTAACAACATCTTCGCCATATCCTGCGATTGCGAAAGCTTTTATCATTGTTTCAGGATTATAGTTACGCAATCCACCACTGCAAATTTCAGCACCATTTAACACCATATCAAATTGATTAGCCTTGATTTTCAGTGGGTCTCCATCTAATTCACCTTTTGGCAAACTGAATGGATTATGACCAAAGTCCACAGCGCCTGTTTCTTCATTCAATTCATACATTGGGAAATCTTCAATCCAGCACAAGCGGAATTCTTTTGGATTTATCAGATTTAAATCTTCGCCCAATTTGATACGCAGTTTACCCGCTGCCTTGGAAGCTGCATCAACTTTATCACAAACAAAGAACAAAGACGCATTATCACCTGCGATTTCATGCAGTTTTGCGATTCTATCTGTGTCCAGTTTCTTTGCAACTGGCCCCTTGGCTTCTTCTGCGAATACGATATATCCCAAACCACCAAGTCCCAGTTCTTTAACAGCATAATCGCCCAACTTATCAAACCAAGAACGTGGTTTATCTGCAGAATTTGGTGCAGGTATTGCACGAACAACTGCGCCATTTTCAATTGCATTTGCAAATATACCAAAATCAGACCCACGGAATATTTCTGTTACATCACTGATAACAATTGGATTACGCAAATCCGGCTTATCAGAACCATATTTTAACATTGCTTCATCAAATGGGATATGAGGAATGTCTTCGGCAATAATTGCATCTGGCACAAATTCGCGTATCATTTCTGGCATCAAGACATCACCAACAGCTTGAATATCACGCAAATCAACAAACGACATTTCCAAGTCTAATTGATAGAATTCCAATAATCTGTCTGCACGCAAGTCTTCATCGCGGAAACAAGGCGCAATTTGAAAATATCTATCAAATCCAGAAACTTGCAACAATTGTTTAAACTGTTGTGGCGCCTGTGGCAAAGCATAAAACATACCATGATGATTACGACTTGGCACGATAAAGTCACGCGCACCTTCTGGGCTGGACGCTGTTAAAATTGGCGTTTGGAATTCCGAGAAACCCATTTCCCACATTTTATCACGCATAAACTTTACAACATGGTTACGCATTAAAATATTCTTGTGCAAAGATTCACGACGCAAATCAATATATCTGTATTTCAAACGCAAATCTTCGGCCACACTATCATCGTCACCGAATACTTGGAAAGGCAACACATCTGCATTTGTTAAAACTTCAAAAGATTGTGCCTGAATTTCAATACCACCCGTTGGTATTTTATCATTCACAGCATTTTCATCACGTGCAACAACAGTACCTGTGATTTTGATAACAGATTCTGGGCGAACTTTTTCTAGATTCTCATCGCCACCATCAAACACAACCTGAGTAATTCCATAATTATCACGCAAGTCAACAAACAATAACGCCCCATGGTCACGCTTGCGATGAACCCAACCAGACAAAACAACTGTTTCACCAACATTTGCAGTATTTAATTCACCACAAGTATGTGTTCTATACTTTGATTTCAAAGATAACATTTTGGTCCCTTTTTTATTTTACTGGGCACAAAAAACTTTCAGGATTTTTGGCACCCATATTGTTATTAAATTTCAGGGGCGCAAGTCTAAATTTTTGGCTGCGCGGTGCCACCCTGATTTATAACTTTTAAGCATCTTTGCCACTCGGTGGTTGTCAGTCACGTCAACATGTACAAATACTGCGATATTGCAATATTAAATCAGAAATAATAGATTTGCAATAAAAAGATACTAAAAACACTAAAAATATTGTATAATCCGCAGGATTTTTATAAAGGAACAAACAATGATTGATATATTACTAGAATTCACAAAATCCGCAGGCGCATATTTAAAAGAACAACAAAAAACAATAAAACCATTATTAAACAAAGATTCTTCTGTATGCTCGGTTGTAACTCAGGCAGATTTACATGTATCTGATTTATTTGAAAAAACATTACAAGAAAACTTTTCAGATTTAAACTATATGATTATAGACGAAGAAAAAATAACAAAATATGGCGATGATATTTTTGAAAAAATCAACCAGTCTGAATATCAGTTTGTGATAGACCCTGTTGACGGAACAATTCAGTATGCAAATGGACACGCGCTGTACGGTATTACAGTTGGTGTCTATAAAAACACACAACCATTGATTGGAATTATATATCTGCCACAAATGAAAGAGCTGTTGTATTTTGACGGTCAAAAAGCATATCATGTTGAACACCCATTTACAGATTCTGAAATAAAAACAGAATTGCTGCCACAAACACAATCGTCCTCGCCGATTGCATTTGCCAATCAATTTGTGTGGAATATAAACAACGATTTATCTTTATCAAATACTGCATTTTTTAATTATTTTTCTGCTGTTTCACAGTGCTTTTATACACTTGTTGGGAAATCACAGGCTCTTTGTATGAACACTCGTTTATGGGATATTGCTGGCACAATTCCACTTGCAAACTATCTGGGGATTAAGATATTTGAATACGGCACAAAAAAAGTGTACGACCATATATCACCCGAATTTTTTAACAATGACATGAGTACGCAAAAACCATGTATAATGTGCCACCCAGATGACTATGACAAAATCGCAAAACTGGTCACACCAAAATAAACAAGTTTTAAACAAACGCAAAACAGATGATGAAATTTCGGTGCCCGTAGAGTGACAGAAACATTCCAGATAATGCGTATTGTGTAGATTTGACGATGGGAGTGTATTGAACATACATGACCTGAGTCAAATCAAACAAACGCAAATTAGATGGGAAATTTCTGGTGCCCTAAGCAAGAATCGGACTTGCGACTCGTCCTTACCAAGGACGTGTTTTACCACTAGACTATTAGGGCGATGAAAACTGTTCCAATTATACGGGTGACGTTATAAAAATCAAGGACAAAGTTTTTATCAGAAATTATATGCAAAACCCAGACCATAAAACGCATAAGAATTATTTTCTGGGGCTGTATTACCGTTGGACATATGCTGTATAAAACCCTCTATCGCAGTACATTCTGATATACGATATGCTGCCCCCAGTTTAAATCCGAAAATCAGTTTAGAGCCAATTCTATCATTCTGTTGCGCTTGGAACCCTGCCCCAAAACCCATAAAGAAATTCCAATCATACCACTGTAACAAACTGACATCACCCGACAACATTGCAATTGGAATTGTAAAATCGCGCCAATCCCAACCATATCGTTTTCCATACCCAATTGTTTGGAATACATTTAATGACATTCGTGCCGGTATTCCAAAGAAACTTGCAGGTTGCGAATATTGAATTTGTAACATTGCAAACGGCACAAATTGTGTTGGTGGCGAAATCAAGAAACCATGATTTGTTCCTGTTCCAATATTAAACACAATCTGATTTTCATACCCGTCAAAGAACGGATTTTCATCCGCGAATGCACTGGAAACAAAACAAACTAATAAAACGGGTAAAAACTTTCTCATACCCCCTATTTTATCACACAAAAAAATCACGACAACAGGACAAAAAACCGATAAAACCTAAACTTGCGTCTTTTACTTGCAATTAAAAAAAATACTGTTATAATCTGTGTCGCTTGGCAGCGTAGCTCAGTGGTAGAGCAGAGGAATCATAATCCTTTGGTCGGGGGTCCGAATCCCTCCGCTGCTACCAAAATTCAAACCGCCCAATTGGG
>JAZOUE010000023.1:0-2689 GCA_045658045.1 Candidatus Enterousia sp. | reverse complement strand
AAATCCCCTGGGTTACGGTTTCATTAAAAGTATATGTTCCACCGACACAATAATTGTTTTCCGGACATTTAACACAGCCATCCGTATTTGCAGGTATATAAAATCCTGTTGCGCAATCGTGTTTGTTCGCCTCGTATATTGCGTTTATATCGATTGGGAAATTTGCCGCACACACATTGTTCATTGTGGTTGTGATATTTTCTGTAAAAGATAAACCTTGAAACATATCGGGATTAAATTGAAATGTTCCGCCGGGACAATTAAAATCACTGGGGCACGGTTTGCACCCCAATGTATTTGCCGGCAGAAAATAACCAGACGGACAATCGTAAGTATTGATTTCATATTCCGCAGAATACACTGTGTTCGCAGAATCGCACACAATATCATCCGCTATTGCAATTTGCGTAATAAAAATCAACAATAAAGATGCGAATAATTTTTTCATAAATTATTCACCGATAATTGGCCCCGCAATAAAGTCGCCAGTACCTGCGTTATAATAAAATTTATGTTCTACTAAATCATACATACACGGCACGCCATTCTTATCAAGAACAGGGATAAAATCGCGGATAAGGACATCGTTGTCGTAGATTTTGACGTAATATATTTTACCTTTGTTTACGGCAACGCTACCAGTGCACGGTCTAAATAAACATAGTTTATTTGGAGTGACTTCAGGCGTATTGTTCCAATAAGTTCGTATGCCATTAACCGAATACCATAGTTTGTTAACTTGTACAACATGAATTCCAGTAGCAAATGACACAGAAGTTGTACAAACTGTGCCAAAACGGACTCTTTCAACTGCTATTCCAAAATCGTCTGCTTTGCACATATTTGTCACTGATGCACCAATTATCCAAGCAGGCGAATCAGAAAATTTTATTATAAAATTGGTGTTTACATTTATTATAATCCCCGTATCAATATACTGTGTTCCTGTACTCTCTAAATATTCAATCGGGTTATATTCTTTTTTCCACCCCCGAAACGTATAACCGTATTTTTCTGGGGCGGTTGGAGGCGTGATATTTTCACCGCTTTCACATGTTGTTGTGTGAAATATATTTCCATCAACATACCAATTTATCGTGTGTGCAATCGCGGTGGTTGCGATAAATAACGCAGATAAAAACAATAAAATTCTTTTCATAACATCCCCCTGTTTTTGTATCAAAAAACCGCCAAGAATTGACGGTCGGGGAGTTGGTAAATCAGAGTATTAATGATTCTGTCGCTTTTGGGTTGAACCCTGTTGTATAGCAAAACAGCCCCCCGACCATTGCGGTCAGGGTTTATTAACGATGCGACTGCACCGAATACTCTGGGCCTACCACAGCCCCGAACCCAATTCCCATCAGGTTCGTTTTTATTATAATATACATATAAATAAATTTCAAAAAAATAATACAGATTCTGTTGTTTTTTCTGTTGTTATTTTTTTCTAAATGTTCTAAATTTTTAATGCTATGAGTAAGGAAATTATCGAAAATATTGATTCACAACAGTTGTCAGATGCGTTGTCTGAACGCTATCTGTCGTATGCGGTCAGTACGATTGTATCGCGCGCGTTGCCTGATGTTCGCGATGGGTTAAAGCCTGTACACCGTCGTATTTTATATTCTATGTTGCGTCAGAAATTGTCGCCAAATGCCGCTTTTCGTAAGTGTGCAACGGTTGTCGGTGACGTGCTGGGTCACTATCACCCACATGGGGACAGTTCTGTATATGACGCAATGGTTCGCCTGGCCCAGGACTTTTCTGTGCGTTATCCATTGATTGATGGTCAGGGTAACTTTGGTAATATTGACGGCGACCCCCAGGCGGCATATCGTTATACAGAATCCAAAATGACCGAAGCGGCCATGCTGATTATGGAAGGGCTGGATGAAAACAGTGTTGATATGATGCCGAACTTTGACGGCACAACATTGGAACCGGTTGTTATGCCGGGGGCATTTCCAAATCTGTTGGCAAATGGTGGTATGGGTATTGCGGTTGGTATGGCAACAAATATTCCAACACATAATGTAGCGGAGGTTTGTGATGCCCTGAATCTGGTTGTGGATAAACCTGATGCAACAACCGCCCAGATTATGAAAAAGATGGTTGGACCTGACTTTCCAACAGGCGGTGTTTTAATTGACAGTTTTGAAACCATTGTTAAAAACTATGACACGGGCAAGGGTGCATTTCGTATTCGTGCCAAATGGGAAATTGAAAACTTGGAACGCGGTGGCTGGCAGGTTGTAGTATCTGAAATTCCATACGGTATTGTAAAGTCCAAGTTGGTTGAACAAATTGCATCATTGATTGATGCGAAAAAGTTACCACTGGTTGACGATATTGTTGATGAATCAACCACAGATGTTCGTATTGTTATCACGCCAAAGTCGCGCAATATACCTGCGGATAAAATGATGGCGCACTTGTTTGCGATGTCTGATTTAGAATATCGCTTTAACATGAATTTTAACGTTATTGATTCGCATGGCGCGCCGCGTGTAATGCCGATTGGCGATGTGTTGCGTGAATTTATCGCGCATCAAAAAGATGTATTGCGTCGTCGTACCCAATGGCGTTTGAATAACATCGCACGCAGATTGGAAATCTTGGGCGGATTGCTGGTTGTGTACTTGAATCTGGACAGGGTAATTGAAATCATCAGAAACGAAGACGATGC
>JAZOUE010000022.1:0-6398 GCA_045658045.1 Candidatus Enterousia sp. | reverse complement strand
ATACGAATATCTTTATCTTCGATAACAACGTCGATTTCTTTGGCTTCTGGCATTACAGCAACAGACGCCGCGCTGGTATGAATACGACCGCCCGCCTCAGTCTCTGGCACACGTTGCACACGATGAATACCAGATTCAAATTTCATACGACCATATGCGCCTGCCCCGTCAATTTTAAACACGATTTCTTTATACCCACGCAAAGAAGTCGCATTTTCTTCAATAACTTCTACCTTCCAGCCTTGACGCAATGCATAAGATTTGTACTGATTATACAAATCACCTGCAAACAACGCAGATTCTTCACCACCAACGCCGGCGCGAATTTCCATAATAACACTGTTATCGTCCGCGTCATCGCGTGGCAACAGCGCAATTTGCAATTTCTTTTCAACGTCCGGCAACAGATGATTCAATTCATGCAACTGATCGTTTGCAATCTCGCGCAATTCTGCATCATTTTGCATTTCGCGTGCATCTGCGATACCTGCGACAATTTGAAAATATTCATTTATCAGCGGAATAATTTCTGCCAACCTTGAATATTCCTTGGACAATTTTGCCAATTCATCACCAGCAACATTGCCTGTATTCATTTGCGCTTCGATATCTGCAAACCGAACCTGAATATCTTTTAGTTTTTGTTCAACAATCATTATATCGCCTTTATAGTTTTTATTGCATCCGTAACAGACATCGAAACCTGTTCCCCTGTCGTCATATTTTTCAATGCAACAACTTGATTTTCTTTCTCAGTTTCGCCAATTATCATACTGAATCTAGATTTTATTTTATCAGCATATTCAATTTGATTTTTAAACTTCTTTTCTGCTTCTAAATACGCAGTTGACGCAATATTTTCATCACGCAACGCATTTAAAACAGACACTGCATACGATAAATTTTCATTCCCCATACACAGTACAGTCACATCAACTGGCGATTCAAATTGCGCCAAATCAATCTGCCCCGATTCCATCAACGCAACAAATATTCTGGAAAAACCAATTGCCGCACCAACACCAATAATCTTAGTTTTACTAAATTTACCCGCCAAGTCTGCATAACGACCACCGCCAGCAACAGTTCCCAGTTCAGGATATTTTAACGACTTAAATTCAAATACCAGACCTGTATAATACGCTAAACCACGTGCAATCGACAAATCAATTTCGGCATTTTCTACACCAAACATCTGTAAAGTTTTCATAAACTTATTTAGTTCTGAAATCGCTGCATCTAACTTGTCAGATTTGTTCAAGAACGCAGAATAACCATTTGTAAATACAGATTTAATTTGATTTTCTTTTTCTGTGTTATTTAATGTATCTTTTAGCCCTTCGGCAAAGTCATCATCGCCCATTTTGTCTTTTTTATCAATCAAAACGAACACGTCTTTTTTCTGATTATCTGTCATTTCCAAATAATCAAATAACGCATCCCAAAATGGTCGCGAACCAACACGCACACAGTTACCACCAATAAATTCTGATACAGAGTTTAATGTTCGCTGAATCACAGAAATAATTTCTGCATCATAATTCGTTGATAACGAATTGACACCCATTATATCCATATCCATCTGATAAAATTCACGATATCGACCACGCTGTGCACGTTCACCACGATAACGTTTTGAAAACTGACTGGCGCGAAACGGAAAAGTCAAATCATTCAGATGCCCCGCAACATATCGTGACAGACCAACTGTTCCATCATAACGCAATCCCATTTTTGTATCGCCCTTTTGAAACAAGAACATCTGTGTTTCAATTTCATCCCAATTATCTTTATCTGTTAAAACTTCGGCACGTTCAATAGCCGGCAAATCCAGTTGGTTAAATCCGGCTGTTTTTAATACTGACAACATACGCGCTGCGCAAAAGTCAAAGCAACGTTGTTGTGCTGGTAACAATTCTATAAAACCCGATAACGGTTTTGTTGGTTTTAAATCCATCTTTTTATTCCTATTTTTAATATTAGAAAGTGCGACATTTTATTTATGTCAATTATATCATATAAAATAACAATATGCTAATACCCACCCAACTGGGTGTGATGAAAAACAGAAAAGATATTTAAAAATTTAATCATTTCTATCTAATTGTAGTATAAAATTCTGAAATTTCAAGTTTTTAAACAAAAGCGGGGCATAACCACCACACACAAATGACGAAAGAAAAGTTTTCTTGGCGATAACATCTGCGTTTGTCGTGTATGCCCCATAAAGAACATACACATTATGCAAATATTAAACCAATTTTACCATAGGTACCTTTTCTTGTTTAAAAATACCGGTGTAATTCGCCACCATTTTTTGTCAGCCAACACTTTGCACGCTCAACACCAAAACCATATAATTCACGCACAGTCGCCCAAAACTCTTTGGAATGATCCATATGTTTTTTGTGTGCTAATTCATGCATAACAACATATCGCATAACATCCAGCGGCGCAAACGCCAAACGCCACGAAAAAGACATTGTACCTGTGGACGAACAACTGCCCCAGCGTGATGTCGTATCACGAATAGCAATTCGCCGTGGCCAAAATTCACGTGGCGCAGCCTGCACCATTTTTTTTAACTCTTTTAAAAATTCATTTTTTACATAATCACGAACACGACGTTCAAACATATCATACGCGCCACCAACATACAGAACAGAATTTTCTGAATCAAACCGATTTGCACGCAACGACGGATTATGTATCAATGTCACCCTGCGCCCCAGAAATTCCAAAATGTCACCTGATTGCAAATTTATCTTCTGTGGACATTTATCAAACACACACTCGACCCACTGCTGTTTTGATTTTAAGAAACGAATCGCAGCCGCATTAGAAACCAACCACGGCTTTGAAATATGAATTTCACGTTTTGGCGCAATCTTTGGTCGTAATGTTGTATTACGCACCCCACGACGCGTTGTGATTATCACAGGAATTTCTTCGCCAGACGACAAAGTAAAAACAAAATCAGTCATTTTGATTCAATTTATCTATTTCTTCTTTTAATTGATTTATCATATTTTCAAACGACACATTATTATAATATCTTGCACGCTCTAAACCATAATTCAACAAGTCAATTTTCTGTACACTATCAAATTTTTGTGACGCCACAGCAGACAACACACATAAATAAAATTCATCATCTCTTTCATCTTTTGCCACTGTATCTACCAACAATTTCAAACCATCTGCCATATTATACCCCAATCTACAAAACACATCTGTTTTCAAGCAATGATTTATAAACTCTTCTTTTGAACGATTTGTTATTCCTTTACATGATTCTATATAATATTTTGAAACAAATTTATCTATACCATCCGTAACTTCATAGCTACTGCATAAATTTCTAGCTAATTCAGACAAATTATCCAACAAATAAGGATCCGCAGACGAACCAGAATATAACCTTTTCAAAAAAGCAGCCTCAATCGCATTACATCTTACACTGGTAGTCACATCAAAATAAGCATCATTTAGAATTTTTTCCATAACATGTGGCGGTTGCGATTTAATCAATTGTGAATATAAACTGCCGGCAAATACATTTATCGGCATTACAAACCCACAAAGAACCAGTATTAAAAATCTTATCATTTAAATTTCTCTTTTATATCACGTGCAATTACATCTGCATCAAAACCCAAAGAATTATAAACAAAATCGCCATCACCAGACATACCAAATCGGTCGATACCAACAACAGCATCTGCAAATTCAAACCAAGGCGCAGTTGCGGCCGCTTCTATTACAACAACAAATCCTGACAATATTTTTTGCTTATACTGCGTATCTTGCATACGAAAATCAGCCACAGACGGCATTGATACAACCTGAACAAAATCACCCAGTTTTTCTGCAACCTGAATTGCAAGCGGGACTTCACTGCCTGTTGCAACAATCGTCACACGCACACGCTTTGCGGTTGCTGGCTTTATAACATAGGCACCACGCGACACATCAGCACCCAACGGAGTTGAAATTAAACGAATCACCTGACGCGACAAAATAATAGCAGTTGGCTTACTTTTTTCACTTAACGCACGATTCCAAGCAAACATTAATTCCGTAGCATTACATGGCCTGAACACATTCAAATTTGGAATTAAACGCAGTGATGGCAATTGTTCAATTGGCTGATGTGTTGGTCCATCTTCACCAACAGCCACACTGTCATGAGTAAATACATAAACAACAGGCAATCCAGACAATGCGGACAAACGAATGCTGGGGCGCATATAATCACTAAACACCAAGAAAGTAGACCCATATGTACGCACACCGCACGACGCCATACCATTCATAATAGCTGCCATCGCATGTTCACGCACACCATAGTTTATATAATTACCAGAAAAATCATCAGGCGTAATATCACGCGACACAGATGTTTTAACATTCGTACTACCACCTAAATCTGCACTGCCACCGATTATATTTGCACCATTTTTTAATAATTCTTCCAAACAGATTCCTGACAATTGACGCGTAGACATATATTCGCCCATAGGAGGCAATACAACATTAGGTATTTTAAAAGAATCCTTACACACAATTGTATCTGGTGTATCCGCAGCCACCTGCGCCCACAGTTTATCACCTTTGGGCGATATATTACTCTGAATCAATGTCATCAATTCCGAATCGTCCAACGCAAAGCCGTGTGCCTTGGGCAAATTTTCCAAACTGGAACCGCGACCAATGACTGTCTTACATTGGATAAACACAGGTACCGAAGAGCGTTGCGCACTTTGCAACGCGCGATTTAAACGCGCAAAGTCGTCGCCATCTACACTAATAACATGCCAGCCATATGAAATCATACGACCAATAACATCAACATCATTTTGCGCCACACCATCAATACTAATGCCATTATCAGCCCACAACAAAACAAGATTATTTAATCTATATCGTCCGGCAAATGACAATGCCTCTGCAGCAACACCTTCCATCAAGTCACCATCCGAACACAAACAATAAACACGCGAATCGGTTTTATTTATTTTTTCTGCCAACGCTATACCAACAGCATTCCCGACACCCTGCCCCAACGGTCCCGTTGTTGCGTCGACACCATCCATTCCATATTCTGGATGTCCAGGCAAACCACCAAGTTTACGAAAATCCTTTAAACTACCGATATCATGACCCGATAATTTTAATACAGAATACAACAATGCGCTGCCATGTCCTGCAGACAACACAAACTTATCGCGTCCACGGCGCAAAAAATTTGCATATATAGTTGTAATAATATCTGCACACCCCAGCACAATTCCAACATGACCACTGGCCGCCATACGCAACGCATACAGTGCGTACGCGCGCACAGAATTTGCCATATCTTTTAAATCGTTGGAATTATATGTCATGTATGATATTATATCATAAAAAGGAAGAATATAAAATGTTAAAAATTTGGACAGACGGCAGTTGTCTTGGGAATCCAGGCCCAGGAGGCTGGGGCTTTGTTGCCACAGACGGCACACACACAGCCGAACGCAATGGTGGCGAAAAAAATACAACTAATAATCGCATGGAATTGATGGCTGTTATTCGCGCATTAAATGCTGCAAAAAAACATGATGAACTGGAAATACACACCGACAGTCAATATGTAAAAAACGGTATGCAGTCTTGGTTAAAAAATTGGAAAAAGAACAATTGGAAAACAGCCGATAAAAAACCTGTAAAAAACCAAGATTTATGGCAAGAACTGGATGCAATTGCATCAACCAAAACAATTCATTGGTTTTGGGTACGCGGTCATAATGGCGACGAAATGAACGAGCGTGTTGACACCTTGGCACGCACCGCTGCCGAAAGTTTAAAATAAAAAACCGCCCAAATGGGCGGCTTTGTTTATCCACGAAATCCCAGTGCAACAATGAACATTTCTACACTATCTTTGCGTGATGATGGTGGTTTAATATGATGAACAGATTCAAAATGTTGCTTGATTTGTTTCAGCAATTCATTTGTTGTCCCCCCTGTAAAAGACTTACAAACAAATGTTCCGCCTGGCTTTAACGCGCGCAAGGCAAAGTCAAACGCATATTCCAGCAACACCATTTGACGAATATGATCTGTCTTTTTATGTCCAACAGTATTTGGCGCCATATCAGACACAACAACATCAACAGTTCCCTGACCATACACGTCCGCCGGCAACCCAAGCTTTTCATTCAACCAATCCAATGCTGCATCAGATGTAAAATCGCCCTGATATGTTTCAACACCAACAATTGGTGAAATTTCCAGCAAATCCATCGCAAAAATTCGTGTTTTTGGAAATGTACGCGCGATATACTGCGACCACGAACCTGGGGCAGCGCCTAAATCTACCACAACCTGACCATTACGCAAAAACTTGAACTTTTCGT
>JAZOUE010000021.1:0-3738 GCA_045658045.1 Candidatus Enterousia sp. | reverse complement strand
CCAAAAACTGTGGCGGCGCGTGCGGCAACGCAATCTGTGATAAATACCGGTACCAAACTGGCAGAAAGCGCATCTGCAACCGTCGCATCAGACTGTCAATCGTTATATAACGCATGTATGGATAATTTCTGTATGGTGGATAATTTTGATGGTGGTCGTTGTGTGTGCAGTAATAGATATGCTTCATTTAATAAATTATTGTCTGAAATAGACGATATAAAAATGTGGGCATATAAACTGGAAACAGTTGGTGTTGAACAGATTGAATCTGTGGTCACAAAAAATCCGGCATTGGAAATGGAAAATATGTCCAATGTGGCGAAAAAAGAAATAAATTACGCATTGGAAAATGGCGAAATTGGCGATGCGTTGCGTGAATCTGCGCATGAAACATGTGTGCGGCAAATCCCACAGTGCAGTGCCAAAATGGCAATTTTGCCGGCAATGTATTCTGGGCGTATAAATTCTGATTGTGTGGGATATGAAAATTCGTTAAAGCAATTACGGACGGAAGCCAAACAAAAACTGCAACTGGCCGAAGGCAACCTGCGTGAAATTGCATTGGATTCTGCGAAAAATGCGAATAAGTATGATTTGGGTCAGTGTACCATTGAATTCAGAAAATGTATGCAAAAGCCAGATGTTTGTAACGCGGACTTTACAGGTTGTGTTGATACAGTTGAAATGGCCAAGGCGCGTGTTAAAAATACACAAGGTGAAGAAATTGTTACAATCCCTGGGTCAACGGCGGGGCTGTTTATATCAAAATCAATGCATGAATCATTATTGGCAAAATCTGTAATGTGTTCGCCTGTATTGGAAAACTGTGTCAAGGTGCGTGATTCTGTATTTAATTCTTTTTTGGCTGATTCTGCGGCGTCTTTACAGGTGGCAGAAAATTTGGCGGAATATAACGCACGTACGAATTGTATAAAATCTGTATCAGATTGTTTCCATAATGCGTGTCGCGATAATATTGATCCAAATGATCCTGATGGTTCATACGATGCATGTTTAACACGTCCGGAAATGATGTTGACCATGTGCAAGCCACAACATGATAAATTGTTGGGATGTAAAACTGTTTATGGCGAAGAAATTACATCAAATGAAGTTTATGAAAAACTGTATCAAACTGTTCAGGGTATTATTTTAAATATTGATAATGCAATGCTGGCACAATGTCAGGCGGCGGTGGATGCGGCGGCATATCGCGCATGCGGACCAGACCTTGACTGTGGTGGATTGGTTGATTTGGAAACGCTTGGCACAACATCGTTGGATTACAAGATTTGTGAGTATAAAATTGTCGGCCAAGATGTCGTCTTTACCGATAATTGTCACAGAAGTATTGGGACAATCCCAGATGTTGATTTGGGCCGTGTTGAAAATTCTGCTAGTGGTCAGCTGGGACCAGTGGTTTCGTATTCCGTTTTGATTGATGTTCCGATTTATTGGGAAATGATATCTGTTGGTTCAGATGCTCGTTTTGTCGGATTGGATGATTATGTTAAAAAGATGGAAGAGGGTGAACGTGCGGTTTTGACTGATGTCCAAAAAGAGCGTTTGTCTGGTGCATTGTATTCTTTGCGTGATGGTATGAAAAATGTAATGGAAATAATTGAACTGGATCCGACTGTAAAAGCGTGTATGACGGGTCGCAGTATAAATGGTGTACAATCAGAGAAAGTTGGACGCTTCCCAAATATTACACATAATACTGGTATGATAATCGCACAGAAAATGTTGCAACGTGCAAAAAATAATTATTATGCTAAGTATGATGAATATAATGAAAGATCACTCAAAGATTATACGAAAATATCAGAACGTCAAGCTGCGATAAAGGGCGAAAATTTCAAGGATAAACATCGTGAAATTGCACGTCAATCATGTGTGAATTTGGCGGAAATGTCAGCGTTGCCAAAATCAGCCGAGCCTCCATCTGGTGTGCTTGGGGGAATTTTGGTGGGTATACTGTCCGCTTTGGCAATTGTTTCGATATGTCTGTTGACAGTTGGTACTGGAATTCCTAGTGCAGCGGTAGCTATAATAACATTGATAGGTGTTCTTCCTGCTGGTACTATTACAACAGTTGGTTTGGGCATAAATGATGCGGTTCAGGGTAAAAATACGCCGATTAAATCGTCTAAAACATTTGATATAAGTAATATGTATGATTATGAGGGTGCGTATAAAATTAATCATTGGAATTACAAGGAAGATATTACAACAATATTTAATCCGATTGATTTAACGTGCGAAAAGTGTATTGTTGCAACGCACTGTGAAAAAACGCATGCGCCAATGTTTGGTGATCAGTATTGTAAAGAATGGAAAGAACCATTGCCAAAAACCTGCACAACCATTCAGTTTTAATTGCTTTTAATTAAAAATCATTGTCATCCCTGCGAAGGCATGTTTTGTCATTCCTGCGAAGGCAGGAATAGGGTCTATAAAATTTACAATATTCAAATATGTTTAATATGTATTATTTTGGCTCGCTACGCTCACACTGTATAGTCCCACTCCTGCCTGCGCAGGAGTGACAAGAGTTTTTAAGTTTTATTCCTTGTACACTCTGCCTACCCCAGAATGACAAAATAATAATTCCACCACCAACCACTAAAAAAATATTTATTTTTTCTTGATTTTTTGGGTGGGGTGGGGTATTATACGGGCACGCACATCGTGCGAAGAACACAACCATTCTGCAAAATTTGTGTCCAGATAATATTCTGGTCTGACCGCAGATGGCGAGGATAATAACACAAAACAAAGGATAAAATCATGGCATTGCCAACATTTACAATGAAACAGTTGATGGAAGCTGGTGTGCACTTTGGTCACCATACACGTCGCTGGAATCCATTGATGACACCATATGTTTATGGCGTTAAAGATAAAATTCATATCATCAATTTGAACAAAACTGCACCACTGTTGCATCGTTCTTTGGTCGCATTAGAAGCGATTGCTGCTGCTGGTGGCAAGGTTCTGTTCGTTGCTACTAAACATCAGGCAAAAGATATCGTAAAAGATGCTGCTGAACGTTGCGGTCAATACTATGTAAATAACCGCTGGTTGGGTGGTATGCTGACAAACTGGACTACGGTTTCTCAGTCTATCCGTCGCTTGAAAAAAATGGAAGCTGATATTGAAAACGCTGAAAAATTAGGCCTGACAAAAAAAGAAGTCGGCGTTATGACCAAAGAAGTTGAAAAACTGCGCGGTATTTTCGGCGGTATTATGGAAATGCATGGTGTTCCACAGGCAATCATTATTATTGACGTGCCACGTGAAATGAACGCTGTTCGCGAAGCAAAGAACTTGGATATCCCAACAATTGCAATTTGCGATACAAATGCAAATCCAGAAATGGTTGATTACCCAGTTCCAGGTAATGACGACGCTGCACGCGCTACTCAGTTGTACTGCGACTTGTTCGTAGATGCAATCTTGTCCGGTATTGAAAAACGCTTGGGCGGCGCTGCTGGTAAAAAAGTTGAATCTGAAAGAATGGCAGATGCAGCTGATGAACTGGAAGATGAAATCAAAGAAAAAGAAGCCAAAATTAAATCAAAAACAACTGCTGCACGTGCAGAACGTCGCGGTAAATTGGCTGAAAAAGCAGATAAATAATCTGGTTTTATCTATATAAATCGTGCAGGGGTTTGCCCCTGCACAAAAGAATTCTTTTGAACAAAGATGGGAGAAAATACAATGGCAGAAATTACA
>JAZOUE010000020.1:0-3500 GCA_045658045.1 Candidatus Enterousia sp. | reverse complement strand
CCAATCTTACAATCTGCACCGATTTTAGCGCCTTCGTGAATAATAGCAGTTGGATGTATTGTCATAATATATTACCTTAGGTTTTATGTTTATTTTGCTAAAATAATACATTATTGCGACAATAAATGGTATTAAATAAATATAACAAATTATAACAAGACCTTGGATTCCTGCCACAATTTGCAATCAGAAGTATTTAACCAATACAAAATTCCCATGGCGCTTATTACCGGCATAACACAGATTACACCAAACAAGAATAAGCTGACTGCGAACAACTTGTCCCCAAGGGCATTATTGATATTCTTTGCATGCCATACAGATATTGTAAACATAATCGCAAACGCAACCAAAGTACCCAACAGAACAGGTACAGCCTCGGTCAGCATAAATAATGCACAACCCAACAGACATGCCACACGCCACAACCATTTGAACTTTGTAAAGATATTATTTTGAATTTTATTCTTAGGCGAAATATTAGACACAACAACAGTCGCAACAGCCACAATTCCAAACAGCAAAATTGCCAACAAATGAAAGACTGTTAAATTACCTAATTGACCAAATCTGAAAAATTCTGGTTGCATCAGAATTGCAATAACAACAGTCATCATAATCAATACTGTTCCACCCATTGGTCGCATTGCACCACCTGCAAACCGCCCGAACAGTGCACCACCCAGCAATGCAGAAATCTGTAACAATGGTCCCCACCACGCATGTGCATCGGACAAACCAACTATCACCAATATCGCCGACACAAACAACCACTGTTTCCAGCCCATATGGGGCAGGGCAACACCCCGCAAATGCGAAGATACAAACAAAGACGATAAAAATACAATAACCGCGGTCAGCATCGGCAACACAGATAAATTGTCGCGCAGTACCGCATAATTTCCACCAAACAAAACAATCCATGCAAATACAAACACCACAGTCCACAAAGAAACCTTGGTCAGTAAATTACTGCGATTCCAGCCAATACGCACCATAAAATCACAGCCATACCAATATACAGCCACATATAACGGCACCATTAAAGCTGCCCACCACAAAAACGCAGGTCCTGCCAACGCTGCATTATTAAACGCACTTGCTGCACTTTGTACAATTGCCATATCATTTAACATAAACTTGCCTTTTGATTTGAATACTTTATTATAAATAGATATGACTACAAAACAAGACATTTTTACCCTGATGGGTGGTCGCGTAAAAATACGCCGTGGTTTTTACAATCCAACTTCTGATGCAGTATGGCTGGCTGCATTTGCGCCTAATAATGCAAAGACTGTATTGGATGTCGGTATTGGTACTGGCGGTGCATCTTTGTGTCTGCTGGCAAACAATCCAGACGCCCAGATTACAGGCCTTGATATATCAGAACAAATGTTAAACGAGTGTAAATCAAATGCAGAATTAAACAATGCAAACATTGAATTGATAAATGCAGATATTACCACATGGAAATCAGACCGCACATTTGATTTGGTTATAACAAATCCACCTTATTTTAATGGTACGCCGGCACAGCATAACGCGCATCATAACGCAGATTTATCGTTATGGATTTCGCGTTGCGTTGCACGTGTGCGCCCAATGGGCACTTTCTGTATTATCACAGACGCAGCCACCACAGCACGCGCAGTTTCAGAAATGTCAAAAAAGTTGGGCGATATAAATATTTTACCACTTTTTGGTGCAAAAAACACCGCAGAACGCGTTTTAATATCAGGACGCTTGGGCACCCGTGGAATCAGCGTATTACACCGCGGAATATCTATGAATTGCAATATGATTTTGCGTGATGGCTTGACTATTGCCGATACGTTGTCTAGAATACACCAGACATGTTAAACTTTATAACAAGATATTTTACGTCCCTGTGGGCATTTATAACATCACCATTTCGTGCGATTTGGCGGTTGATTAGTCGTCTTTTCCCACCGCGTCAGTTTACAGTTATGGACACGCCTAATGGTAATGTATATTCGTATGAACAAAGCAGTTTTTGGCGTTTTACACGCTTTTGTGGCAAGGTTGGATTATTATTGTGGGCGGCATGGTCAACATATGTTTTTGTATATCATCGTCCATTGTTGCAGATGCGCACCCAACAGTTGGAACAGGTACGCGATACACACGCGCGTCACATGACTGATTTACAGGCATATTTGGCAAAATATACGACATTGGCACGCGATATAAACATAATTGATGATAAAATCTTGAACGCCAAGGACAAATCAGACAAAGAAAAAGAAAGCCTGATGAACAGTCGCAGCAAGACATGGGGCGAACTGGAATTTTTACGCACACGCATTGTTGAAATGCTAAAAGACGACGACTATGCACCTGAATATCTAAAAATGTCAGAATTGGCCACAGAATACGAACTGACACGCGCTGAAAACGAAGAATTAAAGAAACGCAATACCCAGATGTTGGAATCAATGCTACAAATTGCCGAGGCTGACAACATAATCGTTGATACAGTAAACACATTAACCAAAGAAAAGACAGACGAATTAAACAAAAACATCAAACAGATTCATGGCACATTGGCGACATTGGGATTGAACGAAAAGACACTTATCAGAAATGTGAACAAATATTCAAATCCATTGGTTGGGTCTGCATTTACACCTATTGAATTCAACAAGGATTTAGATGAAAAATATCAAAAACTAGCAGATGGTCTGGAACGCTGGAACGGACTGCGTCGCTTAAACGAAGTATTACCACTGGGCAAACCTGTAAAATCACGTGTTACATCAAATTACGGCACACGCAAAGATCCATTTACAGGCAAGCCAAAGAAACATCGTGGCATTGACTTTGCAGGCAAGATTGGCACAGAATTGATGGCGGTTGCACCTGGTCGTGTTGTATCTGCGGGCGAACGCGTTGGATATGGTACAACTGTTGAAATTGACCACGGATTGGGCTTTACGACATTATACGCCCACTTGTCCCAGATAAATGTCTCGCGTGGCGACTGGGTCAGACCAGGAACAGTAATTGGATTGGCTGGCTCTTCTGGCCGTTCAACGGGTCCACACTTGCACTATGAAATCAGATACAAGGGCGCGCCATTTGATCCAACAAAATTTGTACAAGAGGAAAAATAAAATGCTGGCATTTACAAACGCAACAGAAAAGCAATCACCAACTGTCATTGGGGCAGGTTGCAAATTGACAGGCGATATAAAAACAGACCACAATGTTCAAATCCATGGCGAAGTTGTAGGTAATATTACTGCGGAAACGGTTGTCATTGGTCGTGGTGGGGTTGTTATTGGCGACATAAACGCACCTGTATTATTTTTACATGGCACATTGGACGGTTCTGCCACAGTGAATACAGCAAATATCTTTAACGCTGCCAAGATGACAGGCACATTGGCGTATAACACATTGAATATCACAGGCAACACAGGTCTGGATTGCAAACTGTCTAAACGCACAGACGAAAAGAAAGGAAAAAAATAATG
>JAZOUE010000019.1:0-2934 GCA_045658045.1 Candidatus Enterousia sp. | reverse complement strand
CTCTCTATTTTCTTCTTTGTCGCCCCTGTCCCCCCCTTGTCACTCCTGCCCCCCCTTGTCACTCCTGCGAAGGCAGGAGCGGGTCTAAACAGTGCGAGCATAGCGAGCCAAAAAAATACATATTACACATGTTTGAACATTGTAAATTTTATAGCCCCTATCCCTGCTTTCGCAGGGATGACAAAAGGTGCCTTCGCAGGGATGACAAAAGGTGCCTGTGCTAGGTGTGACAAACCGTGCATGTGATATTTTTCTTTATCATCGCGGGGGTGTGCAACACCTGCGACAATCCAGTAAATAATAATGCAAAATAAATCTGGATTGCCACGCTTCACTGTCGTTCGCTCGCAATGACAAAAATGTTTCTTTACTTCAAACGTTGTTTTTGTAGTCGTTTGATATGATTTAATAAACTGGTGTCGTACAGGTTATTTATTGGCTGTAAAATATAATCTGGTTTTATGCCGGCCTGCAAAAAGTCAATCGGGGCGCATGTGTTTGTGCGACGAACATCAATATCGTCTGGCATGTTGGCGCGACTGGCGACTGTCTGCATATTGTTTTGCGGTGGCAGAAAGTATGCAATACGGAAATTATAATGTTTTTGCAAATCGTTGCGTTTAAACCAATCAATTAATTGTTTGGCATACCGTGGCTGAATAACATCATACACCATATTTTCGCCCAAGTGTTCTGTGATTTCAAATTCTGGCACGCCATACATCCATTTTGGCTTTTCTGGCGTCCAGAACGCTTCATTTACCCACAGGTGTGTTGCAAGGTTCATTTTGTTAAATTCGTCTTCTGTGACAAAGAAATAAGGCTTTCCATTGCTTTCGCCATCGCGCATCGGGCGTGTTGTTGCAGAGCGCAGACTGTAAAACAATCCATCCGGTATAGTGTTTTTTATAAAATATGTTTTACCGCTGCCCGACAGGCCTGTACATAATAATAATGTGTTCTTTGTCATAGTATTACCCCCAAATAAACCCCGCAAAAAGCGGGGTGTGTGTTAATCTTCCAAGAAACTGCGAAGTTTACGTGCACGTGTTGGGTGCTTTAACTTGTTCAGTGCCTTTTGTTCAATCTGACGGATACGTTCACGTGTAACGCCGATGTATTCGCCAACCTCTTCCAAGGTGCTGGTTTTATTGGTGCTCATACCAAAGCGCTGACGCAGAACGGTTTCTTCTTTTGGATCCAATTCAGACAGAATCTGAGTCACAATTTTACGCAGGTTCTTTTGTGCGGCCGATGTAAACGGATTTTTCGCTGTTTCGTCCGCAATGATTTCAATACGTGAACTGTCATCTTCGGTGCCAACAGGCGCTTCTAATGAAATTGGTTTCAAGTTCACTTTCATTGCCTTGTGAATCTTGTCAACTGGCAGATAGATAATCTTGGACAATTCTTCGGCAGTTGGCTGACGACCATATTTATGCATAAATTGACGTGATGCACGCTGAATCTTGTGGATATTGTCAATCATATGCACAGGGATACGAATTGTACGTGCCTGATCAGCAATACTGCGTGAAATACCCTGTTGAATCCAGTTTGTCGCATAGGTCGAGAATTTATTACCCAAACGATAATCGAATTTATCAACAGCCTTCATCAAGCCGATATTGCCGTCTTGTACCAAGTCAGAGAAATCCAATCCCAAACCGCGATTGCTGGATTTTTTCGCAAATTTGATAACAAGGCGCAAGTTTGCTTCTATCATTTCGCGCTTTGCACGGGCTGCTTCGGTTTGGCCACGACGAACCAATTCAACAACCTTTTTATATTCAGATGTTGGTTGACCCGTTTCGTTTGCGATTGCGATAATATCTTCTTGGATTTTCAGAATGTCGTCGCCATGCTTTTTCGCAAAGTTTGCCCATGCGGTATTCTTGTGTTTGGACAATTTTTTGACCCAGTTGCGATTCAATTCGTTGCCGGCATATTCCGCCAAGAAATCTTCGCGTTTGATTTTATTTGCCATCGCCAGACGCAACATTTTTCCTTCCAATCCCATCAGCAATTGGTCGCGTTTAGTCAACTGTTCCAAAATTTCTGCAACACGATCATCGTTCAAGCGAATCTTGCTGACATGTTCAAACAATTCAAGACGCATCTTGGAATATTTCTTTTCCAATGCCATGTCAGGTGTATCAGATGTGAACAAGTTTTCCAGACGTTTTGCCTGCAATTTCTGCATGCTGTTAAATATGCGTTTGATTTTAGCAAACAAATCCAAAACCATTGGCATCAAAGATTCTTCCATAACTGGAATTGGTACACCAGATGTTCCGCGTGGAGTATCCTCTTTCTTTAATCCATCTTCGTCTTCGTCGTCTTCATCTTCTTCGTCTGTGTCATCTGTTCCCATGTCCAGACTGTCTAAATCATCATCGTCCAATTCATCAACATGTTCAACACCCTTGGACTTTAAGGCTTCGGACAAGGCAGCCAATGATTTTTGTTCAGAATCGCTGGAATACATAACTTCCAAATTGACGATATAGCGCAAACGAATGTCTTCGTTCAATAATTGCTGATACCAATCCAACATAGCCTGAATTGTCATTGGGCTTTCGCACAAACCGTATACCATCAAACGAGATGCCGCCTCGATACGTTGGGCAATTGCAATCTCGCCTGCGGCGGTCAATAATTGAACTGTGCCGATTTGTTTCAAATAAGACTGAACAGAATCTTGGACACCCAGCACCAAAGAACCTGTCTGGCTGCGTTCCAATTGTTTCGCATAGTGTTCATATTCATCATCGTTGACATCTACCTGTTCGGCATCTGCGTTCAACAAATTGCGTGTTTTATCGCGTGGCTCGTCATCGTCCATTTCGTAATAACGGCCCATGTCTTGGGGATAGTTATCTGTTTCCAGAACTTCCAAGCCTAAGTCCTGTTGAAAGAAATCCAAGACAAGTC
>JAZOUE010000018.1:0-2119 GCA_045658045.1 Candidatus Enterousia sp. | reverse complement strand
GAAACCGAGAGAACAAAAACCCTGTGAGTTGCGTTATTAGCAACGAACAGTTGGTTTGCGTCACGAGATTCGCCGTTGTCCAGCAAAATATAGGGAAGTGTTGGCACTCCCAACGGGAAACCGAGAGAACAAAAACCCTGTGAGTTGCGTTATTAGCAACGAACAGTTGGTTTGCGTCACGAGATTCGCCGTTGTCCAGCAAAATATAGGGAAGTGTTGGCACTCCCAACGGGAATCGAACCCGTGTTACCAGAATGAGAATCTGGTGTCCTAACCGCTAGACGATGGGAGCATTTAAACTTTGCCTACATATACTATACTTATTTACAGATAATTTCAAATGAAACTTTTCCTTGTTGTAATGTTTTTTGTTTTTGATACTATAATGCGTATATGTAAAGGATATAGAATGCATTTTAAACATTTTGTCGCTAAAATCGCAGCATGCTTTGTGCCCGGTAAATATAGACGTGCGATGGTGCGTGTTAAAATTCAGTATGATACAAAATCCTATGTTAAATTTGTGCGTGATTATATTGGTGACAGTGATGCGAAAATTACAACTTGTGTTGGTTATGGTTGTAATAATTTTATTGTGTTGGTAAATTCTCAATTCGCTTTTAAATTTCCTTTGAAAGACGATGGGGCAGAGCGTGCGTTGCGTGAACTTCGTATAACAACAGCGCTGCGTAAATATACTAAATTCAAGATTCCAGAAATGGAGATTATAAAATGGAATAATATGGCTGTTCGTAAATACGAATTTTTCCCAGGTGTTGCATTGATGGATATGCCATCGTATGTTGTAATGGAAAATCGTCAGTATATTGTGCAACAAATTGCGCAATTTATACATGAAGTTGGTCTGGCAGATCCTGTTGAAATACGTGACTTGAAGCCCAAAAAAACGATGAAGCCTGGGTATTTATATGGGTGGTTCCATAATGATATTTGGCACAATTTTATATTAAATCCAGATACTTTTGATATTGTTGGTTTTATTGATTGGGAAACTGTCATATTTGGTTCGTTTAAGCCATGTTTGGCCAGGTGTGATCGTATTTGGGATAAGTTGGGGTATCGTGGTATGGTTATTGATATACTGGCGGAATATTCAAAATTGTATTATGAAAAATAAAAATGTCCCGTTTGGGACATTTTTTATAAGATATTTTTATCTTCTGGTTCTTCGGAAATGACGATTTCTTTGTCAGCGGCCAGTTTGTTTTTTAACCACTTGCCAATTTTAACACGTGTGCGTCCTGCGATTTTCTTGGTCAGTGTTATTCGTTGAACTGCCATTCCAATTTTGCGAGTGTCGCCCTTTGGTGTATATGGTTCGCGTATAACAAAACGCAGGTTTAAAGTATCATCCTTCATCAGATATGCGGGAATACTGGCGGTGTATTCTTCTTTATTGACGACTTTCCACTTGTCAATTTGTGTGCCGTTGGCGAACACGGTAATTTCCTGCTCGGTATATTTGTCCCTATCAAAAACTCCGAAACCATAGACGCCTAATATCAGCGGTGAATTTGTTCCGTCCTTGACATACAGGTTTAAATCAATTTGTTTGCCAATCATACATCTGTGTTTTGGTTCTTGGCCACCCCAACCATTTTGCGTAAGAATATATTCCGAACTGTTGCCTTCTTTGTTGAATGTAATTTCGGTGTTTGGAATATATGGTTTGAATATTTTTGTATCAACAGACTTGCTGTTTGGCCAAGTGTCGCCAGATTGAAATAAATATACTGCAATTCCAGCCAATGCAGCCAGCACAATACCAATAATTAAAAATAACTTTATTTTCTTCATGATGATTTTTTCCTTGTATTTGGAATATAGCACGTATTTTTACAATGTACACCAAAATATTTTTGTTTATTTTTTTATGTTTTTATGGTATAATATACTGCGTGCAGGCGATGATGTTTCATCGTCATTTTTTTATGTGCCCCCAATGGGGGCTTTTTATTATGGAGTTTTTAAATAATGTCTAGACAAATACAAATACGACGCGGTACGAAAAATCAGCACGCGTCTTTTACAGGTGCCATTGGCGAAGTTACAAGTCGGAGGCCAAAGCGGTCTTAGGAAGACAAATGTCTTAGCCAAC
>JAZOUE010000017.1:0-2495 GCA_045658045.1 Candidatus Enterousia sp. | reverse complement strand
CACTGGAAGGTCGCAAGGGTGTTTATGCCGTTATTCCAAACACAAAAAGACTAGGTGGTTTTATACCTGAAAAATCTTATGTGTTCGCAGATGCGTTGCAACCTGCACAGGTTGGTGACTTGGCAATTTGCATTGACGAAGAATTTGACACAATGAATACAGATGCACAAACAACTGCACATATCGTCAGTGTTCGCCAAGATTCCAAAGGCAAAGTTTATGGCCACGTTGCATCACCAGAAGAAAAAGTTACTGGCAAAACAATGCACAAGGTTATCATGATTGTAATGGAATAATACACATTACATCACAAGCGAGGGAGATAACATGAAAGCCAAAACACGTGCAACTGCACAAAAGCTATTAAACCTGTACCGCCAGGCACATGTCATTATTGGCGGATGGTCTGCTGTAAACCCCATATTCTTGGACGAAATTAACGACAATGTTGTTGCGGAATTACAGGATCTGCCGACAGGAAAAATGTTATTGCGCCATATTGAAAATCTGCAAAATGGCACAACGCCTATTGATTCTATTGACCGCGAACTGTTGCCATACGGTGGAATGATGGCGGGTGAATCTGTAGCTTCTATCAATTTGAATGATGCGCAAATGTCTGCACTGACGGACGCAATTGATAAATTTATCCCAACACAACAAGGGCTTGAGATATTTATATCAAAACCAATTGTACAGCGCTTTGGCGAAGAGTGGATAAATGCGATTGGTGCAATCATTCAAACTAAATCAGATTTGCAAGAAAAATGGAAATCTGTTGTACAAACTTATAACGCATACAGACTGTGGGACAGTGCAAATAATATTATTTCAACACCACTGACAGAACGTGTTCGCGCACAGGTCCAAGCAGAAATGCCAGAATATGAAACATATCTGCCTATGTTTGGCGATGCAGGTACAGAACTGTTAAACAAACTGCGTAATTTTATTAGTGCAACAAACTAGTCTGTGCGATATATCGTATCAAATGTATGCGGTGTACCGATATAAATCATTGTACCAGATGGCGATAAAATAAAATCTAGTTCACGCAGTCTTTCACGCAGGTTTTCACGCTTTTGCACGGTGTTTGATGTATTTGGAACTTCTACATCATCACAGATAATCAAATCTGCACGCATACCTGTAATATTTCCATACACGCCCTGACAAATAACAGATGGTTCACGAATACCAATCGGTCTGTTTATTGTTATTCGACCTGTGGCCCACTCTTTTTTATTCGCAGGAATCATATCTGTACAAAATGTATGATTTTCTAAGATATGCCGAATATGAGATACCATTCGGGATGCCAGTGTGTTTTCAGCAGACAAAATTAAAATCCGCGTTTCTGGTCGCAGATACAATACGCACGCTGCAAACACACCAAGAACTGTTGATTTCCCAGAATGTCTGAATGACATCAGCAACCCACGATGCGGATTGTTACACCATACATCTACCAAAAAACGCATTATTTCCCGATGATGACGCGGGGTATGGAATCCCAGAATCCGATTCCATTCATCCAAAAACTTATAGAATTCCGTAATCATCGCGATTTTCGTTTGGTGCCGCATCTGTAATTAAACCGTAATCGTTTATCAGTTTAGGTAATGCATTTTGCAAAACAGAAACCAAATTACGATACAGACCCAAGACTGTTCCACCTGACATTTTGTCTTTTATGACAGACAATGTGTATTCCATCAAGTTTTTAATATCGTCGTGCTTGTTTGCCCACTGAGACAAATCAACATCAATGGTACGCAAGTCCTGTAATGCAGACAGCAGAAAATTAAAGTCCGAATTTAAATCTTCAGGGTCAATAACTTTTGTCGGTTGATAATCTATGCAGCGCGACAAAGACACCTGACGAAAAATATCTATCTTTGCTTTTTTTTCAGGCGGTACATCAAACACAACATTTCCACCAGAAAAGTCTTCGTTCGGCATAACTGCAAAATTATGTTTTTCTGTATCAACAACATCGTCCACAGCGACACGAACATCGTCAACCTGAAAGAGAGGAAAAGAAAAGTTGAATTCTGTTTTTTGACCGTCTGCAATGTATGATATTTTATACATATCGATTCCTTTTGTGTTATCCGATTAAATCGTCAAATCTGTCCAATAATTTCTTTAATAAGTTTGGTTTTGCAACCTTGGTATTTTTCAATTTTGCCAAGTTATTGCGACGCTTTTCATTATACGACGCGGATGTTTCATCTTTTAAACGCTTTAAAACAGCGCCTTCGGTAAGGCCATTGTTTGACATACCAGATGCACCATATTTTGCACGTTGAGTCGCCAAAACCTTGTTTATCAGATTTGTTTTTTCTGCATCATCAGATGCCATTTGTGCCAGAATTTCTTGACGCTGAGATTTTGCCTGTTTCTTGGCATCTTTGTAATCCAAGATTTCTGTCACATCAGATACAAGTTGTCCCATATTTTCATCCTTTTTTTATATTGTTATTTATACTGTG
>JAZOUE010000016.1:0-2440 GCA_045658045.1 Candidatus Enterousia sp. | reverse complement strand
CGACTTTGCCAAAGGCGATTATATTCTGTATATAGACAGTGATGATTTTATTCATCCCCAGACATTAGAATTGGCGTATAATTGTGCTGTGCGTGATGGGGCAGATATTGTATCTTTTCGGTATGACAGATTTTATCGTCCGCAATTGATGGTGCGGCACAAGTTGGGATTAGATACAGATAATGTTGTGCCGTGCAGTATAACGAAAAAATATAATCTTGAAAAAGTTAAAACGCGTGTAACAGATGATATTTTTGAATATGCCACAGAACGCACGCATAATAAATTTAATCCAAATCGTCGTTGGCTGATAAAACACTGTCAGGTATGGAAAAATTTATACAAGCGTGATTTGATTGCAGATATTCCATATATCAAAGGAATTATTTTTGAAGATTTCCCGTGGTGGAGCAGGGTTATGCTAAAAAATCCGCGCACGACAATTTTGCCGTTGCCATTGTATTATTATATACCAAACTTTGGCGGGATTGTTTTGGCTGCAAAACAATTGCGTATTATAAAAAGTCTATGTACCGGTATTGCAGATGCTTTTTGTGCGTATAAAGAATCTGCAACAGAATATCAGATGAAAAAATGGCAAGAAAATTTCTTGTGGTTTTTTGTGGACAAGGTGTTCTATAAAACAAAATATTTGTCTGATAAAAAAGATATTGATGAGGTAAAAGTGTGTTTTGAAAATCTAAAAAATATCGGTTTGTTTGACTGTTATCCAAATGAGTGGTATGATTTAGTCTGCAATATTCAAACTTTCTTAGGCAAAGGTGACGACAAATGAAAAAAAGATTATTCTTGTTTGCAGCGTATAATAAAGGTGCAGAAATCAGTCAAACACTGATAGATTATTTAAACTTTTTATCACCATTGGGTGATATTGTTTTGTGCTTTGATTGTGATGTGTCAAAATCAGAATTGAAAAAGTTAAATTCAATCAAGAATATTTTACATATTTCATCTGTTCGTCATGGTGAATATGACTTTGGTTCTTATAAAAGGGCGTTTTCGTGGGCGCAAAAGAATAAACTGTTGTCAAAATACGATTGGACATATTTGGTAAATGATTCTGTGTATTGTTTAAGATTGCCTGAATATATTTTATCGGATTTGGAATCTGAACAGAAAGATTTAATTGGTATGGTAAAATATAAAGATTTCCAAACGCCAGAGCATGTTCAATCTTGGTTTATGGGGATTAGTGCTAAGGTTGCAAATTCTGAATTTATGTCAGAATTTATGAATAATATTTCAAAAGAAAAAACAAAAGAAAATATCGTATTGAAATATGAAGTTATGTTTTCTCGTATTATATTAAATCGTGGTTTTCAAATGGTTACATTGGTGCCAGATGCACACAATACAACAATTGTTTACAAGAATCCGTATGCGTTATTAAACGATGGGGCACCTTTTGTGAAAAAGAAATCAATTCAACATATTATGAATATAAACAGACTGTTTTTGTATTCTGATTCTGACATAATTGCGAGAAACATCAAGGCAGAGGTTGAAAAAAATGGCACAAAAATAAATTCAGATAGATATATTTGTATTTATAAGTTGACTGTGTTGGGTATTCCTGTGTTTAAAAAAATTGCGACATATGATATGCGTGCATACAAGGGTGTGTTGTTTGGAATACCGTTGTACAAGGCGGTGATTGGAAAATAAAAATATGCCCATTTGGGCATATTTTTATTTTATCATTTTCTTTATATTTTGTTTTGATTCTTCGTATACTGATGTAGATAATTTATCTAACTCATTATATAGTTTTAAATATTGTTTGTCGTTCATCAAAATTGCCTGTTCCATTGCGTTTGCCAGATTGTCATCTTCGTATATGATTGAATTTTTGTCATTAAAGTCATAGAAGTCCGCAAATTCTTTTTGAACCAGTGGTATTTTATTAAATGCATAAATAAGTTGACTTGAACCGGAAATATGATTTTTGCCATATTTTACTTGCGATTCAACTTTTTTATCCCACAGTGTTAAAAAGAAATCTGATTTTTCCATCAGCGAAAACATTTTATCAGAAACCTGTCTGCCAGGAATATATAGATAAGGGCGTATCTTTTGAGAAATGTTTTTAAATTTTCCACCGCCACCAACTATTATAACATTGAATTTGTAGCCTTTATCCAAGAGATTTTCCATTGCTTTAAATAAAATGTCATGATTTTTTCTTTGCTTTGTAATTCCGCCGACCGTTATAAAAGTTGTAATGTTGTGTTTCTTGTTTTGTTTATTTAATTTGCCAAATAAAATAGGGTTTAATCGAGGATAATCTTTCAATTTGTCGCCAACGCCAAATATATGTTTTTGATTAAATGATGATAAATATTTTTCAGCGTCAGAAACATTATGTGCAATTGTGTATAAATTATCGAATTTGTTTAGTTCAAGTCGGAGGCCAAGCGGT
>JAZOUE010000015.1:0-2206 GCA_045658045.1 Candidatus Enterousia sp. | reverse complement strand
AAAAACCGTTTCTATCTTTTCTTCACTATGCCTTGGCACAGATTGAACTGACACTGGCGCAGCAAACGGATTTTGCACAACAGGACGAATATCATCACGCACCTGAAAAGAATCTTTTCTAATACCAAAATCAAATCGTGGTGCCGCAACAGTTGGAGATACGCTTGACACAAAATTTAATGGCTTTTCAGGAACAGTTTGCGACATTGTTTGCGACAATCTCTCACGCAAAGTTTTTATTATAAAAGAACGCACATGTGTTGGTTCCAAGAAATGCACTTCGGTCTTAGCTGGAGACACATTTACATCAACTGCATTTGTTGGCAATGTTAAATACAATGCACACAACGGGAATTCACGTGCATGCATAACATCCATATATGCCGCACGCAATGCACCAACCAATATCTTATCTTTTACCGGTCGCCCGTTCACATACAAATATTGGTCCACAGACGACGCACGACGCAATGTAGGTTCTGAAATATAACCCGTCAACTTCATACCAACTGTCGAACCAGATTCTGCATCAACCTGTAACATACGCCCAACAACATCTTCGCCCATAACATCGGAAATACGCGATAACAAATCCTGATTTTTTGCAAAGAACCATTTATTATTCAAAACAAAACCAACATCTGTCCGTGCCATTGCAAGTCTTTTTACAACTTCTAAAACAGACATCAATTCTGCCTTGTCCCCGCGCAAGAATTTAAGACGCGCAGGCGTTTTTGCAAATAAATTTTTAACACGAATTCTGGTTCCTGATTCCCAATCTGACGGACGAACTTCACCTGTATTACAATCAATCTGCCAGCCATTTGCATCAAATTGTTTATGCGTATCAATTGTCATATCAGACACAGATGCAATTGACGGCAACGCTTCACCACGAAACCCCATAAAATTGATATTTAACAAATCGTCATCAGGCAATTTTGATGTTGCGTGCCGTGTTATTGATTTTGCCAAATCTTCACGCGACATCCCCACACCGTTGTCTATGACACTTATCATTGTACGACCGCCATCTGTTACATCGATGACAATTTGATCTGCACCTGCGTCCAACGCATTTTCAACCAGTTCTTTAACAACACTGGCTGGACGTTCTACCACCTCGCCTGCGGCGATTTGATTTATCAGATAATCAGGCAGAACACGAACCGACATAACAAACTTACTCTTTAAAAGTTACTTCCAAGATTTCATATTCTTTTTCGCCGCTTGGCAATTTAACAATGCAAGTATCACCAACACATCGTCCAATCATTGCACGACCCACAGGCGAAGTACATGAAATAACAGTACGACCATCTGATTCAATATCAGACAATATTCTGCATTGCATTTTGTTGCCATCTTCATCTTCGGCGACAACACGCGCACCAAAGACAACACGATTACCACTTAACGAATCAATATCAATTACCGCAGCATTTTGAATTAAATCTTCTAAAAATCTGATACGACTGTCGATTTGACGCTGTTTTTCCTTGGCAGCACTGTAATCTGCATTTTCAGACAAATCACCCAAAGAACGCGCCCACTGCACAGTTTCCAGAATTTCTGGTCTTTGATTTTCTTTTAAATCTTTCAGTTCTTTCAGCAAGTTATCAAAACCTGCGCGTGAAATTGGTCTCTTTTCCATTTTACAACCTTATTATTATAATTCGTCTTGGAATTATACGCATTCATTTTAATTTTGCAATTACCAAATGAAAAATGTATACTTATTGTTATGTTTAAATATCGAATTTTAAATCGTTTTTTATTGCGCCGATTTTTTTCTGGCGTTGGATTGGTACTACTTGTCGTATGTGGGATTATATTCGCCGTCACTTTTGTTGAGCGTTTACCCGGCAACGACAGTGCTGTTGGCGCACTATACGAATCTTGGATAAGATTATTAGAATATATGCCGATGTTTTTACCATTGGCGGTATTTATGGGCACCTTGCTTACCGCATATAAACTTACTAAATCCAGCGAAGGAATCATTATATCCAGTGCTGGCCTGTCGCCATATCAATCTGCGCGTCCATTTTTAATAGGCGCATTTGTAATTGGCGCATTTGCATCAATGGTTGTAAATCCGTATTCTGTTAATCTAAGCACTCAAAATATAACATCCGATAAATTACAATTAGTCGACGGTCAAATTTGGTTACGCGAAAACAGCAAAGACAAATATATAACCATG
>JAZOUE010000014.1:0-2558 GCA_045658045.1 Candidatus Enterousia sp. | reverse complement strand
TGATTACAGATATCAGTATAATCAAGATATCCAGTTGCATAATATAAAAGTATCTGGAATGTACAGATTCTAAGGATAGGGCGCCCCAAATGGGGCGTTTTTATTTGTTTGTGCTACGGTATAATAATACCATATTGATTTTTCTTGACTTTTCTGCGCTGTTGGGTCATAATGTGCACGCTTTAATTTATAAACCAAGGGTAAAAATAAAATGGCAGCGACAAAATCGTTAAAAAAATGCGAATTAGAAGCCAAATGGTATCTGATTGACGCAACAGATTGCACGCTGGGACGTTTGGCGGCATATACTGCAAACATTCTGCGTGGTAAACATAAACCAACATGGACACCAAATATGGATTGTGGCGACCATGTTATCATCATCAACGCAGACAAGGTTGCTTTGTCTGGTCACAAAGCTGATAAAGATCGTTTCTTCTGGCACTCTTTGTGGACAGGTTCTTTGAAATCACGTACATTGGGTCAGATGCGTTCTGAAAAACCAGAAAAATTGGTTTTCAACGCAGTTAAACGCATGATGGGTCGTCGTACAGCAGTTGCATTGGCAAACCAACGTTTGACAAAACTGCACGTATACGCTGGCAGCGAACACAAACACGCAGCACAAAACCCACAGGTTATCGATTTCGCAGGTCTGAACCGTAAAAACAAAAGGGGCGAATAATGGCAGAAACAAAGAAAACAGCAACAAAGACAGTTAAAAAAGCTACCCCTGCAAAGAAAACAGCAGCAGTTGCAACACCAAAATTAAACGACGCAACATACGCAACAGGTAAACGTAAAGATTCCGTTGCACGCGTATACTTGATGCCAGGTAAAGGCAACATCACTGTAAACGGCAAAGCATCTAACGAATATTTCCGTCGTGCTGTATTACAGATGATTATTGCACAACCATTCCAGGTTACAAAACGCGAATCTGCATACGACATTGTCGCAATGGTAGAAGGTGGCGGTTTGTCTGGTCAGGCGGGTGCTGTTAAACACGGTATCTCCAAGGCATTGGAAAAAATCGAACCAGAATTGCGTGCAGCATTGAAGTCTGCTGGCTTCTTAACACGCGACAGCCGTGTTGTTGAACGTAAACACTATGGTTATCGCAAAGCACGTCGTTCAACTCAGTTCTCAAAACGTTAATACTGTTTTAGGAACAAAAAAATCGTCCTATTGGGCGATTTTTTTTATTACATCGTTATTATATGACGATGTAATTTGTCATTCCGGGCGTGCTGTCAAGCACGGGAACGGAATCTCAAAACGTTAATATGTTTGGAACAAGAAAAGAATCCCCATTACGGGGATTTTTTTATTATTGCTTTCATTAAAAAACATTGTATAATCACGGAGCAATTCTAATTAAATTTAGGGGAAAACATATGTTTACAAAAGAAAAAATCAAAGATTTACATTATTCTGTAAATGGTACAATTTCTGCATCTGATTTGCAGGCCGCTGCTGACGAAATCCTGTTGGAATATGGCAAAAAGGCAAAAATGCCTGGTTTCCGCGCGGGTAAGATTCCATTATCTATTTTGCGTCAGAAATACAATGCATCTGCATACGGCGAAGCAATTGATAAATTAATGAACGCAGATTTGAATAACTATATCGCAGACAAAAAAATCCGCTTGGCCGGCGCACCAAAGGCAGACTTGGCTGGCTGGGAAATCGGCAAAGACGCAGAATATTCATTGGAATTCGATATTTTGCCAACATTGCCAGAAATTGATTTGGAAAAAATCACTGTAACCAAGAAAGTTGCAGAACTGGATGAAAAAGAAGTTGATACAGCATTGGAAAATATCCGCAAAAGCCGCAGTGTTGCAGAAAAACAAGACGAAAAATACAAGGCTGCAAACGGTGATGTTGCTGTAATTGACTTTACAGGCTTTATTGGTGACGAAGCGTTCGAAGGCGGTGCAGCAACCAAACATCACTTGATTTTGGGTTCTGGTTCATTTATCCCAGGTTTCGAAGACCAAATCATCGGTCACAAAGTTGGCGATAAATTTGATGTAAATGTCAAATTCCCAGAAAACTATCATGCTGAAAACTTGGCTGGCAAAGACGCACGCTTTGCAGTTGTTGTTCACGAAATCCGCAAACATATCTTGCCAGAATTGAATGACGATTTGGCAAAACAAGTTGGTCAAGAAACTGTTGACGCATTAAAAGAACACATCCGCAAAATCATCAACGAACAATATGTTGAAGCAGCGCAACGTGATATGCGCAATGAATTGTTGGATATTTTGGCAGACAAAGTTAAACTGGACTTGCCAGAAACATTGGTTGAACAAGAATTAAACATGGCAAAATCTGAATTTGAACGTTCACACTCACATTGCCACGACGCAAAATGCGAACACAAGTGGGATAACAAAGCAGAACGCAAAGAAGCAGAACGCCGCGTAAAACTGGGCTTAATCTTGGCAGAATGGGGTACACAAAACAAAGTCGAAGTAACACGCGAAGACTTGCAACAAGCCACCTGGGCCGAAGCATCTCGTTATCCAGATCCAAAACAAGTAGTTGAA
>JAZOUE010000013.1:0-2730 GCA_045658045.1 Candidatus Enterousia sp. | reverse complement strand
GACTTGACACTGTTTTATCATAATTTTTAATCAATCTGTCATTGGCAGACCCTAATATTTTACCAATAATGTTTTTTACCATCTTTCTTCCTTATATTTATCAACAGATATATAGCAATTTTGCCCCTTGCGGTCAAGATACTTTATGATATAATATCAATAAAGTAATTAAACAAGTGTAAAAGACAAAAAAATTTAATGTAGGGGTATAAAATCATGCAAGAACCAGTTCAAAAATTAAATCCAGAATCCATTACCAGCGATGTTTATATCGTCGCCCCAACACAAATTGAATATATCGCACACATTTTTGGTAATACTGTTGCAGACACAATGAATATGCGTACATTTGCACCAAAAATCCGCCAAATAGCAGAGCAGGCATTGCGTCACGCATTACAATCTGCGCGCCACATGGGCGAAAAGAAATAAAAAACATTGAAAATCCATAAAAAATTGATAACATAACATCCACAAGATGGACTGAGCATGGCTGATATTTTTATATCAGAGGAAAGTCCGGGCTGTATGGGACAACGTACCGGCTAATATACCGGGCAGGGTGACCTGACGATTAGAGCAACAGTGACGATACGATTAAAATCGGGTGAAACGGGCAATCTCTACGTACAGCAACTTCAAATAGACCCCCGTATATGTGTCCCACATTGGGGGCGGGTAGAAGGCTTGACATTTGCAGTAATGCAAAATGCAGATTAATCATGCTCGCTACCATAAAAAGTGCAAACTATTTATGGCAGAACAGAACCCGGCTTATATGTCTGTCTTGAAAAAAAAACGCACCAAACGGTGCGCTTTTTTTATAAAATTTTGCCTTGCGATGGATAGAAAGTTAACTCAACATCTTGCCATTCGCTGTATTCACTGGCTGGCAACATACGAAACGGCTGACATGTATCAATTGCATCTTTGATTGTTTCCAACACATACGCAAATGCAGGGTCTGTTTCTGCGCGCGCAGCAGATTCAAACCACAAATCATAAACCGTACCATTTTTACGCAATTTCAAATGTGCCACAGCACGAATATCTGCAATATCAGGACGCGCATTATCAATAACCCAACAACGCGTCATCGCAACACGCAACGCATCAACCACAGAAACAGTCATTGTACGATCCAGCGATAAAACCTCGCGATTTACTTTGATTACACGCTTTTTCTTTGGCGCATCTTTTGGTTGTTCTGGTGTTTTTTTATCTGTTGTGTCTTCTTCTTTTTTATCTTCTTTGACTTCTTCTTCAACCATCGTCGTAGATTTAATTTCTACTTTTTCCACCGCCTGTTCTTGTTTCTTTTTTTGCACAGGCTTAGTTTCTTGTTTTTGTTCTTTTTCAGGCGTTCCAACATTATACAGTTTGGTTTCTTTACCGGAAACACGAACATTATCTAAATCAATTTCAATAATTTCGATTCTGTCAGGTGTTACCAATTTTGCACGTTCAATCACCACCTTGGCCGCAGTAACCAATACAGCAATCAACAGCAAATGCCCACAAACGGACATCAAAATATTTTCTGATGAAAATTGGTTAAATTTCGCCATTTTATTTTTCTGGTTGTGTACGCAATCCGACTTTTTGGAAACCCGCATCTTTTAATTTACCCATAACAGACATAACCGCGCCATAGTCTGCACGCCCATCACCACTTATCATAATGGTCAAATCTGGGTTTTCACCACGCATTGCCACAGCACGCTTTACAATATCATCACGCGACATCTGTGTTTCAGACAGGTAATAGCGACCATTTGAATCAACACTGATTTGAATCGCATGATCTGCGCCTGTCATTGCGGAGGCACCTGCACGCGGTAATTCCAAGTCAATTCCAGTAGTCATCATTGGTGTTGTTACCATAAAGACAGCCAGCAACACAGTCATAACATCAATCATTGGTGTCAGTTGAATACCACCATCTGTTTGTCTGCGACGAATTCTTGACATTTTATCAGCCTTATTTTTTACATTTTAATTCACGAGCGTCTTGAGTCAGCTTGTCATATAAATCATCTGACTTTTTTGCAAAGAACTGATGCGCAATTGCCGCAGGCACAGCCGCAATCAAACCCAACGCTGTTGTACCCAATGCAACCGCCAAACCTGGGGCAATAACACCGATACTGACAGACTGATTTATACCGATTGATGCAAAAGAATCCATAACACCCCATACAGTACCAAACAAACCAATAAACGGAGAGATATATGCAACCATGGACAAGAACCATAAATTCTTGTCAAAAGGCGCAATTAATTTATCTGCAACAACATCCAAGTTATCACTTGCTTTGACAACAATTGGGGTTTGCTTTGCATACTTCCACAAGCGGATCTTTTCAATAATAATCGCCCATGACAAGACACTAAACACAACCAACACCAACGACACAAAAACTGTCATCAAGTCACTTGTAAACAAATTTAACATTGAAAAATTATTTTCCATCTTTCCTTTCCTTTTTTACTTCTTCAAATTAAACTATTGATAAAATCTGACGGTATGCGCTTTGGGCGCATATCAGCACCCAAGTACGCAACTTTTAAGTTTATTATAGCATATTCTGCACCATCTTTCACGAACTTTTGTTCAACGCGCACAATCGCCGCCCCAACATCCACCATTTGCGTTTCAACAACAAATTCATCTGCCAAGTCGGATCGTAGCCATGTCGTTCTGTGAGCCAAGGAGTTGGCTAAGACATT
>JAZOUE010000012.1:0-5990 GCA_045658045.1 Candidatus Enterousia sp. | reverse complement strand
TGTTCTTGGGTAAACATATTTTTATCGATGGTTTTGATAGTGGTCGCATAATGGAATTATTCCTTCTTTTAATAATTCCAGTGCTTCTTCGGCTGTGTTGCGTTTTGTGTTTGTTTGCAAGACATTGTTTGCGTCAAAGTATTCCATAACCGGCTGTCTGTCGATGGTTGGCAACCATTTTGTGCCGTATTCGCCGATGACTTGGATTGTGTTGTCAGTTACTGGCTGTTTTGGAACATCAATGGCTTTTACGCCCAGTCTGCAATGGTATTGGCAACCATGGCATATTTCATGCAAGTTGCATGCTGTGATATTGATTTTATTTTCTTGGGTGAATTTCATACTTATCACCTTTTATTTTGTGTGTTGATATTTCGGGCAACGCATGGCGTCTATTCTTGCGCGTGCAATTGCAAGCACTTTTGTGTTAGATGCTGCGGGTTGTTCTATGCCGTCTATATCTGTGTAGGTTTTTAATGGGGTTTGATTGACTGTTGGGTAGTATTCGGGTGCCCAAGACAGCCAGTTTCTGCGTGCGCCAAATACACAATGGTGTTCACAGCCGTTACAATAATTTTCGTTTATTTTGATACACATAGTTTAAATCCTTTATTTATTCTTAGTACAAATATAGACAAAATATTATAAATGTCAAGTTGATTTTAAGATTTTTTTGTGTTACCTTGTTGGGTATGAGATTAGACCAAGCGCTTGTTTTTCGTAATTTGTACCCTACCCGTGCCAAGGCGGTAACGGCGATAAAGTCTGGTTTGGTTTGTGTAAATGGTGTTACTGCTAAAAAACCGAGTCAGGTTGTTTCTGATGCTGATGTGCTGGTGGTGGGGGCGTTGCCCTATTCCGTGGGACGCGGTTCGTTAAAGTTGGAACGTGCGTTGGAATATTTTGACGTAAATCCAATGGGTTGTGTTTGTTTGGATATTGGCGCCAGTACCGGCGGTTTTACGTCTGTTTTATTAGAACGCGCTGCAGAACGCGTATATGCAGTTGATGTTGGTACAAATCAGCTGGACGCGTCATTGCGCACAGATTCGCGTGTTGTGTCGCTGGAACAGACAGATATTCGTGACTTGTCCCCTATTTCGCCGGTTGATTTGATTGTGATTGACGTTTCGTTTATATCGTTGACGAATATTGTTGAATTTTTACCGCGTTGGGGTGCAAAAACTGTTATTGTGTTGATAAAACCACAGTTTGAAGTGCCACGTGATGTTGCAGCGAAGTTTAATGGCGTTATAAAATCGTCTGAATGGCACGAATTCTCAATAAATCGTGTTGTGGATGCGTTTTCGCAGTATGGTTTTAAGAATGTTGGTATCACAGAATCACCCGTCAAAGGTGGCAGTGGTAATACAGAATTCTTGGCCTGTTTCCGTGTGTAAAAAATATCAAAGTTTGTAATGTTTCCCTTGAATTTTGGCAGTGTTGTTGCTATCGTTCGTGCATTGATTTAAAACAATAGGACGAAAATATGGCAGACGATATCAAAAAAATTCATGAACGCGAGGCAAAGTGGCAAAAACGTTGGGCGGATAGCTGTGCATTTGTACCAAAAAATGATGGTTCAAAACCACGATTTTATACACTGGTAGAATTCCCGTTCTTGTCCGGTGCAGGTATGCATGCCGGTCATATGTTGAATTATTCTGGTATTGATGTGCTGGCACGTTTTCGCCGTGCACGTGGGTATGATGTTTTGTTCCCAATGGGGTTTGATGCCATGGGGATTGCCGGTGAACACTATGCCACCAAAATTGGACGCCATCCAGCGGATGTCGCAAAAGAACTGATTGCAGATTATTCGAAAATGATTGATCGTGTCGGTTGGTCGGTCAGTCCAGAAACGCGTGTCGCGACATCTGATCCAGAATATGTTAAATGGACACAATGGATGTTTATTCAGTTCTTTAATGCTGGATTGGCGTATAAATCTGCCCTGCCGATGAATTGGTGTCCGGCGTGCAAAACGAACCTGACTAATGAAGAGTTAGAAGATGGTTGTTGTGAACGCTGTCATGGACCAGTTGAAAAGAAAATGAAGGTTCAATGGAATCTGGCATTGTCAAAATATGCGGATAAGTTGCTGGATGGATTGGACGATGTTGATTTTGATGAACGCATTAAAAAAGATGAAGTAAACTTGATTGGTAAATCGCACGGCGCGGATGTTGATTTTCGTGTCGGTGATGATGTTATGACGGTTTATACAACGCGTGTAGATACTATATTTGGTGTAACATTTTGTGTAATTGCACCAGAACACAAGTTGTTGGCAAAATGGCTGGACGAAGGTAAAATTAAAAACGCAGATGCCGTGCGTGTGTATATCAAAGAATCCGCTGCAAAATCTGAAATTGAACGGACGGATGCGACCAAGGAAAAAACAGGTGTGCGTTTGGACGGTATTATGGCGCTGAATCCATATACAGGCAAAGAAATCCCGGTGTTCACATCGGACTATGTATTGGTTGATTATGCGTATGGGACAATTATGGCAGTGCCGGCGCACGATGGTCGTGACTGGGACTTTGCTAAGAAATTCGGCTTGGAAATTATCCCGGTTTTGGCGGGTGGTGAACCAGACAAGGTTTGGGAAGGCGATGGCGCACATATAAATTCATCCTTCTTGGATGGTATGGGCAAAGAAGATGCTATTGCCGCTGCGATTAAATATGGTGCGGAACACGGGTTTGCGCGTGGTACAACAAAATATAAATTAAAAGACTGGGGTTTTTCGCGCCAGATGTATTGGGGTGAACCAATCCCAATGGTTTATTGTGAAAAATGTGGCTGGGTGCCGGTTGATGAATCTGAATTGCCAATTATGCAACCGTATATGGTGGACTATAAGCCAACTGATGAAGGCGAAGGTCCCCTGGCCCGTGCAACCGATTGGGTAAATACAACATGTCCACATTGTGGGGGGAATGCAAAACGTGAAACAGATACTATGCCGGGTTGGGCAGGATCGTCGTGGTATTATCTGCGGTACCTGGACCCAAAGAACGACAAAGAATTCTGTTCGCGCCAGCAGATGGAAAACTGGATGCCGGTTACACATTATAACGGTGGGCATGAACATAATACGCGTCATTTGATTTATTCGCGTTTCTGGCATCATGCGTTATATGATTTGGGATTGGTAAACACCCCAGAACCATATGCAAAACGTACTGCCCAGGGATTGTTGATGGGTAATGATGGATACAAGATGTCTAAATCACGTGGTAATGGGTTTATGGTGGCGGATCTTGTTGGTGCGGTTGGTGCAGATGCTGGTCGTGTCGCAGTGTTGTCTTTGGGGCCATGGGAAAATAATACCATTTGGACAGATGGGGCATTGGCTGGGGTACAACGTTTCTTGAAACGCGTGGAAAATCTGTTTGATAATTTGACAGACGAACCAATGACGGCTGACCAAGAACGTCTGCAGCATAAGCTGATTGCAGATACGACAGATCGTTTGGAAAATATGAAGTTTAATACTGCTATATCTGCGATGATGGAATATATCAATGCGTTCGGTGGTAAAATGCCCCGCCCTGCGTATGAAACATTGTTGCAAGTATTGAATCCATTTGCACCACATTTAACCGAAGAAATGTGGGAAAAACTGGGGCATAATGATATGCTGGTATTTGAACCTTGGCCAACATTTGATGCGGCAAAACTGGTTGAAACACAGATGACAATCGTTGTGTCAGTCAATGGTAAACGCGCGGCAGACTTTGTTGTCGCAGCTGATGCGGATGAAAATACCATTATCGAAGTGGCGCGTGTCGCAGCTGGCGCAAAATTGGATGGTTGTGAAATTGTTAAAACAATCGTTGTACCAAAGAAACTGGTAAACTTTGTTGTAAAAAAGTAAGGTAGTGTTTTGTGTCAGAAAAGTATATCAGTAATTTTGGTTGTTTTGACGGACTGATTGCAAGACGGTTATTGCGCCGTGGTCCAGAAGAGATTAGCCGTATTTATGATAATCCGTCACCATTGGTGCGTGCGATTGTAGATCGCAGATGGGCGCAAGAGCCTGATGTTAAATTGGCACTGCAATTAAATCGAATATTGCGATATGCAAAATATATCGGTCCCCAAAAATATAAACAAATAAGAACCGAAATGTTGGCGGCAATCAAGGAAGGTAGTAATGGGGATATGACGGGCTATCGTGAGTTTGTAAAATTGATAGATAATCCACAAATCGGCGAACAGTATAATAATTTTCTTTCGGAATTGCTTGAAAAAAGCCCAAAGACAAAAGCAGTTATTTTAAAACTGGGTAAGCGTAATGAAGAATTAATAAAATTCGGTTTGGATTATCGTGCAGATTATATCGCAAACGATTCTAAGTTTTTTGATACAGTTAATACACAGGCGATATTTTTGTGGGCGTTTTGTAGACGCGGTTTTGAATTGAAATTCAAGTGCTTTTTGATGCGGATGCGACTAAAAAATGACGAGGCAAGACTGGCGTGTATTAAGTTTTTGTTGCCAGATTATGAAAATATTATCGAAGTGTATCAAAGGAATTTTAACGAGCGTCAGAAAATTTGTGATGAAGCTTCTAAGGTTTATCAGGGTGCTGTTAAGGATGTTAGGGATTTGTATCAACAAACAGAAAAAGATATTGATGAAAAATACCAAGGCATTGCAAGATATAAAGAACTGATAAGAACAAAGCAGTTGGCACCGTTTAAAAAGAAATAAAAAAAATCCCCAAACGGGGATTTTTTTAAATACTGTCAGCGTTTACCCAGCGACCGTCTTTTAACAAGCCTGGGGCCATGCCTTCGGTTGAACGCAATGCGTCAATTACACTGCGTGCTTTTTGCGCGTCCAGATTGATAATACGAACTTTGAATAAATCGCCTTCGTTTACAACGGCTGTTTCGCCATAAACTTTCATACGATTTGCCAATGCGTCTGCGCTGTCTTGGGCATAGAATGCAGCCAATTGGATGCTGTATGGACCAGATACAGGTGCTGTTGCAACAGTTTCAGTTGCGACAGGTGTTGGTTCTGCGACGACTGTTGTTCCCAATGTTGCGTTTTTAACAGCTGTGGATTCTTCTGCCATAACTTGGATTTGGACTTTGCCCTGCCCGTTTAAGCCAATTTTTTGTGCGGCTGCTGGCGACAAATCCATCAGGCGTGTGTTTACAAATGGGCCACGGTTGTTTATGCGAACAACAACAGATTGACCGTTGTCCAGATTTGTGACGCGGGCAATTGTTGGTAATGGTAATGTTTTGCTGGTCGCGACCATTTGTGCAGCGTCAAATGTTTCGCCGTTGCTGGTTTTAGAACCATTTAATTCTGTTGGGATAATGCCAGCAACGCCTGTTTGATTGTATGTCATATCTTCGACAGGGATGTATTGAACATCGTCAACTTTGTACGCGGAGCCAACATAGTATTTTGGCGCTGCTGCCAACAGGTATGCGTCATTTAATGTTTCGCCGGTTGTGCTGGTCACTAATGTTTCTTCGCCAAAGCCATCAGCGCCGTAATTTGTGCTGGTGCCAGTTGTGCTTAAATCAGCACAGCCCGACAATATCGCGGTCAAAGCCGCCAAAGAGATAAGTTTTTTCATAATTTAGGACTCCTTACATTCTGTATTATGATTTTATTTTATCATAAAAAAGCCCTGTTTTCAAATTTATTTTTGTATGTGTTTATCAAGTATATATGCTGCTGGTAAATAAATTATGCCAAAGCAAGCAATAGCAAGCCCCAGTGTCCATATGCTGGTAATTGTTGTCTGGGATAACATTATCCCAAGGATTGTTGATAGTGTGCCAAACGCAATTGTTGCGTGCACAGTTCGTTTGTCGTGGCGAACCAATTCGCGTTTGCGGCATGCGTGTGCCAATAGAAAGTTTTTGATATATCCACTAATTACAACGCCAATTGGAATCGCAAGATAGCCAACAAATGGGAACAAAGTCGGAGGCCAAGCGGTCTTAGGAAGA
>JAZOUE010000011.1:0-2322 GCA_045658045.1 Candidatus Enterousia sp. | reverse complement strand
CATTGTACGTTCACCACGTTTACGCGCGAACATAACCAACCAACGCAATGCCATTGTCTGCTGACGTGCAGGTCTTACCTCTACAGGAACCTGATATGTTGCACCGCCAACACGGCGACCTTTTACTTCGACAGATGGTTTCAATGCATCAACCGCTTCCAAGAAAGTTGTCAGTTCATCACCGTCTTTTGCAATATTTTTCAATTTTTCCATTGCTCCATAAACGATGTTTTCGGCAACTTCTTTTTTACCATCCCACATAACAACATTTATACATTTTGCAACAACCAGATTATTATATTTGGAATCTGGCAAGATTTCACGTTTTGTTGCAGCTTTACGTCTTGACATATTTTTTTCCTTTTATCGCTTCATCTGTTATTCACAGATTACTCACATACATTACATATGTGTGGTTAGTTTAATTATTTCTTTGTTTTGGCACCATACAAAGAACGACCTTGTTTTCTTGCATCAACACCCTTGGTATCCAATACACCGCGGATTACATGATACTTTACACCAGGCAAGTCCTTTACACGACCACCACGAATCATAACAACGCTGTGTTCCTGCAAGTTATGACCTTCGCCAGGAATATAAGCTGTTACTTCGCGGCCGTTTGCCAGTTTTACACGGGCAACCTTACGCTGCGCCGAGTTAGGTTTTTTCGGTGTTGTCGTATAAACACGTGTGCAAACACCACGTTTCTGTGGGTTTTCCATCATGTCAGGTGCTGTACTTTTTACAACAACCTTTTTACGAGGTTTCCGAATCAGTTGGTTTACTGTTGGCATTCAAAATTCTCTTTCTTTTTTCTACCTGTTTTTAGTCTGCACAAAACCCGCTTATCAGACTTATTTCAACGACTTAACGCCGGATTATAATTCTGAAAACAGCATGCGGTTTCATGTGTTTCTTGCTTTCCTTGTTTACACAGAAAGCGAATATACTATAACCTTACCCCCCCTGATTGTCAAGGAAAATATGGGAAAAAATAATAACTTTTTCGCTTGAAACGCCCGTAAAAGCAGGAATTTAAAGTTTTGACAAAAATGACAAAATTTTCATCTGTACAAACAAGAAAAATCCGCCGATACGGCGGATAAAAAATCAAAAATCTGCCCCAAATTGAATTTTAAAGTTTACCGGCGCATCCTCAAAAGAATGTACAACATCTTTTGATATATACAACCCCAGATACTTGGTCTTGGACACATTATAGTTCACACCAAATTCCAAAATCAGTTCTTCACCATCATAGTACTCTTTATACAAATCAAAGTTAAAGTTCAGCGACGCAACCAAATTCCAATTCGCATTTAATAACTTTTGTCCCATAATTCCAACAGTCATCGCCCAAGTATCATAATCATAATCCGAAACATCATCATTACGATAATCCAATTCAACAACACCAGCCACTGTCCAGTCTGATTCCATACGCCCAACACGCGTCCCCAATGTCCAATTATAAGCAACTGTTTCCAAATGCTGACGCGTGTCATAAATTTGTTTCACACTTGCATAAATATCGGCCATACTGTCGGGATTATTAGAAACAGACCAATCCATCCCCAATTCCAAATTATTCCACGCCCACTTACCAAACTGGGGATTATCAGACGAATCATAAGAACCTGTTGTTGCAATCATAACCGATAAATTATCTGTTATACCATACCCGAATTCATCAGACATATAAAACTGCTCGAACTTGGTATCCAGTTTAATTGGCGTCAGAATATTATAGAACCGCCCTTTGGCCGGACTATAAAACGGATTACCATTTATTATATTGTCCGCACTTGCCACACCCGACACTGCCACCAGCGCACTTGAAACAAATAAAATCTTTTTCATATTTTTTCTCCTTTCGCATTTGAATATTAAAACACATACAACAAAACATAAACAGGAACCTAAGCCTAAAAAAACACCCAAAGCAGGAAAAACTTTGGGTGTACAACAATTCGAAAGATTAAAGGGTTTAACCAAACAGTTTTACCTGTCCAGTTGATACGATTGTAGCAAGCCAAAACCAACCTGCAAGAACAAAGATTTTTGATTTCGCGTTAAAAATATGTTATGCTCTGGCATATTATCGAATCGAACACATAAACAAATTCCCCACACCCACCAAGGCACAGCGAATATTTCTATCTATGATTTTCATAATAACAGAAATTGCAAGCCGACGACTTTCTAAAATTTATTTTTAATTTTTTTATTTTATCAGCATCACTTAATTATCTTTTTCATAGTGCGACATTGGCACCAAAGGCATCTTTTCTTTTTTTGCTGACATTTTTGCCCTTGCCT
>JAZOUE010000010.1:0-5417 GCA_045658045.1 Candidatus Enterousia sp. | reverse complement strand
TATTTGTAGAAAAATTAAAAAAATCAAGAACGCGATAATTTTATTTCACCAATTCGCTGGCTTTGATGTATTCAGGGTCGGTTTTTTTCAGGTGTTTTTGTGCAATCTTGGCGAATTTTTTTGCGTCATCTTCCTTTTTATTCATGTGATAGTATTCTGCCATTGCCCATGCGCTGCACCCCAGGTCTGTATCGCCATATGCGCGTGCCATAACCCAGTATGTAAATGCGGTTGGTTCCGACAGCAGCGATGTCTTGCACAGTTCGATTGCGCGTGCGTTATCGTTTGGCTTTTTGCGTTCTGTTAAAACCAGTGCCAATGCAGTTTGAATCTGTGGTGCATTTTTGGTCAATTTTAGTGCCTGTTCGTATGCAAGAACGCTGTCGTCATAGTGTCCAAACTGATATTCAATATCGCCCATCAGTTCATACATATATGGATTGTCAGGCATTCTGGATATCAGTGTTTGTACACCCATCTTGGCACCGTCCAAATTCCCGCCACGCATATTTGCAATTGCGCGCGCATACAGGGCAGGGCTGGATTTATCTGCATATGGATATTTCACCAGCACTGATTTAGAATTGTCCAGATACCCAATCAGTTTTGCCCGTACCATTTCATATTTGTCTGTTTGGGCGGTTTTTGTGCCAGAAATATCGTGCTGTTTAATTTGCGATTTTACATTATTTAGTCTTTCATTTGTCAGCGGGTGATTTATACGATTTGGATTTATCCTGGATTCCAGTTCGCCTGTTAAATCGCGCATTTGTTCAAATACAGTTACAAATCCATTTGGATTTTGACCGGCATCTATCATCAGGTTTACGCCCATATTATCGGCAATTCTTTCTTCATCGCGCGTAAATGCCAACATAGACTGCTGTGCAATCCCAGATGCCCCTGCCAATACCCCTGCGCCCAACGATGGGTTGCCACCTGCAACCATCAGACCAACACCCAACGCCTGAATCAGCATAGTGCGTTTCATTTCTGCACTTAATCTATCTGCCATTTGTGCAGTATGTCCACCCAACATGTGACCCATTTCGTGTGCGACAACTGCCTGTAATGCGTTTGGCGTTTTGATTTGCTTTAACAGACCGGTATAAACATAGACATCTTCGCCACCCGATACGAATGCGTTAAAGTCATCATCGTCAACAATATGAATTTTCAAGCGACCATCTGGGATTTTTGCAGCACTTGCCAACGGCTGAATTAAATCAGCCAATAATTTTTCTGTTTCTGTATCATTTATCATTGATGCCGCGTGCGCATGCGTCATAAAAAATACAGCCAATAAAAATGCAATTACTTTACGCACCCAGAACCACCCCACGGTTAAATATAAACATCAAATCATGTGTCCAAGTATCAATATCATTATCGCGTGCGGCACGTGATGCCAACTTGAATAAGTCCCTGTGTTCGCGATAGTTTACAAAATGATAGTGCAACCATCCGCTTTGTCGTGTGCCCATCAATTCGCCAACCCCACGCATCATCAAGTCTTGTTCTGCGATAACAAATCCGTCATCTGTTTCACACAGTATGTCTAAACGCTTTAATCCATCATCACTTAGGTTATATCCAAATAATAACAGACAGTACGATTGTGTATTGCCGCGCCCAACGCGTCCGCGTAATTGATGCAAGGCGGCCAAACCGAACCTTTCTGCGTTTTCAATAACGATAATGGACGCCTGTGGAACATCGATTCCAACTTCTATTACAGTGGTTGCAACCAACAGTTTCATATCAGAATTTTTATCTGCGAACTGTTCCATAATTTGGTCGCGTTGCTTTTTATCCATTTGCCCATGCACCAGACCGGCGGTTGGGAAAAATTGTTTCAGCATATCATATCTGACCTGGGCGGCGGTTGCAGTATTTTCATTTTCTGATTCTTCGACCAGCGGGCATACCCAGAAAACCTGTGCGCCATCATCAATTTGCATTTTCAGGCGTTCAACCAGTTCATTTACGCGTGCGACAGCAATCTTGGATGTTTTAATAGGTTTACGCCCAGCTGGCTTTTCGTTTATAATTGAAACATCCATGTCGCCATATATTGTCATAGACAGCGTTCGTGGAATTGGGGTTGCAGACAGTGCCAATAAATCAGGATTATTGCCTTTTTGTCGCAGTGATTCACGTTGTGCAACACCAAATCTGTGCTGTTCATCAATAATGACCAGACCCAGGTCTTTATATTCAACATCTGCAGAAAACAATGCGTGCGTACCAACCACGACCTTGGTTCTGCCAGACTTTAATGAAATCAGTTTTTCGCGTCGTCCGACCCCTTTGTCGCGACCTGTCAGGCATTCGCAAACAATTCCGATTTTATCGCACATTGGCTTTAATTTTGCAAAGTGCTGTTGTGCCAATGTGTCTGTCGGTGCCAAAAACGCGGTTTGTGCGCCTGATTCTGCCATTTTAACTGCGGCAACTGTTGCGACGATGGTTTTGCCACTGCCAACATCGCCCTGAACCAGACGCATCATTGGGATATCTTTGCGCATATCGTCAAAAATTTCATCGCAAGTACGCTTTTGCGCGCCAGTCAGTTCAAACGGAATATTTTCCCACAGTTTATCCATCAGATTATATTTCTGTGGACGAATTTCGCGTCTGTTTCGTGCATCAGTTCTGTTTTTGCGACTGATTGCGATTGCAGATTGGTGCGCCAACAGTTCGCAGTACGCCAGCTTTGCCACATATGTTGCGTTTGGTGCCAAATCATCATCAGATTGTGGAAAGTGCACATGCTGTAACGCATCAAAGAATTCATGAACGCGTTCGTCTGATTCATTGCGTATTTTGTCGGGCAGGGCACCAAAAATCTGGTCGCGAACATTTGCAAAGATTTTTTGTGTTAAACCTTCGCCAGACGGGTAAATTGCCTGAACAGACGGGATTTTAGACGCATTTTGCATTTCTTCGATAAAGTCTGGATGATTTATCGTCGGACGCGCCCCACCCATTTCCAGTTTGCCAGAAATCATACGCCATTGTCCGACAGGCAACTTTTTAAGCCAATAATCTAGATAACTGGAATTAAAGAATTGAATTACAACGGTGTTACCGACCGTATCATTACAAATAATTTGTGTTGGTCGTCTGCGACCACGCCCGAAAGTGCCACCACTTTTATGTGATTTTATCAACAGCGGTATGGTAAGTGTTGCCCCACGAACAGCGTCTTGAATATTTTCTGTAATACCGCGCGCCCGCACATAAGACGGCATGTGTAACAGAAAGTCCAACACGCGTCGTCCACCCAGCAGTTCTTCAAAACGGGTTGCCAGTACGGGGCCGACCCCTTTGATAAATTGCAGGTCGGTATTTAGAAAATCAAATAATTCTTTTTTCATATGATATAAATTTAGTGAAAAACACCCAAATATTCAATAATAAAATAGTGGTTAGTGTAAGTTGTTGCGAGCCTTCAGTCTGTGGGAAAACAAACACACCGTCATCCCGACGCAGGTCGGGATCTACTGTGTTTCGCCACAATTCCAAAAAACGAATACATTGGCGACCCATCTTCGCTGGAATGACGTTTTTTTATTTTCTTTGTCATTGCGAGCGAACGACAGTGAAGCGTGGCAATCCAGATTTATTTTGCATTATTATTTACTGGATTGCCGCGGGTGTTGCACACCCCCCGCGATGATAAGGAAAAATATCACAGGCACCTTTTGTCATCCCTGCGTAGGCACCTTTTGTCATCCCTGCGTAGGCAGGGATAGGGTCTATAAAATTTACAATGTTCAAACATGTGTAATATGTATTTTTTTGGCTCGCTATGCTCGCACTGTTTAGACCCACTCCTGCCTTCGCAGGAGTGACAAGGGGGGGCAGGAGTGACAAGGGGGGCAGGAGTGACAAAGAGGAAAATAGAGAGATGACAATGAGGTAGGGGAAAACTTACTCGTCCACGCCATAAATAAAATCACCAGTTCCCATATTGCCATAGAACTTTTGTTCCACAATATCCCACATACCGTTACTTGGCACAACAAAATCCCCAATTTTTAACCCACATGGCACTGGCACAAAATGCCGAACAAGAACACTATTTTTGTATATTTTAGTAAAATATATTTTACCAATAAAATTATTAACCCAGTTATAAGTATTTACACTGAATAAAAACAATGTGTTAATGCTTCTTTCGTAACCCGCCTTAGAATTATATAAAGATAAGTCAGCATTTAAGAAATATAGATTTTTTTCTATTGTACTAAATTCAATTTCATATTTTTTTGTATAATCTATATAAAGATTAGTATTATAAACGCCATCTGCACCTATCTCAAAATAGCTTCGGTGTACTAAATCATTCCTTTTATAAGGAGCGGTTGGTTCGTGTGCTCCTACAATAGGAACTGCACGATTAAGGCTTTGTTGAGGTTTTAATACCTGTAAAGACATTTGTGCCATAAAGCCATTTGGGGCCGAACAATTTGTATCAATCCATTGTGTGCCAGTACTTTCCAAATAAATATTACAATTTGCAGCGATTAATTTTCCATCTATGATAACATAATCTTCAACATCTGACACCCAATAATCCGTATTGTTATATTTTACTTTTAATTCTTTGTCCGTGCTTTCGTTCATGGGAAGAGCACAGCGTCCCATATTAGCATACCACAATTCATCACCAACACGGACATGCAGGGCGGGGTCGGTTGTTTTTGTTTGCGACAGTTTTATTACATTATCGTCCACATGCAACACACGCGCATGTGCAAGACCCGCAACAAACACTGATAAAACAAATAATAATTTACGCATGATTTCACCCAAATAAAACCCGTCACAAAAATGACGGTCGGGGTGTTGATAAACATACAAAGTAATGTCCCCATGGTTTTTGGAAATAATCCTGAACATATACCACAGGCACCCCGACCGTAATCGGGGGCAAAAATTAACGGTGCAAAGCACCGATTTTCATCGGATTACGATGCGTCTGCACCGACTTTGTATGAGCTTATCAAGGCCCGAACCGACATCCCTGTCAGTTCATTGTTTATTCTATTGGATTTTATAATTTTTTTCAATAATAAAATAGTGGGTAGTGGTTAGTGTAAGTGGTTAGTGGTGGCAAGATTTTTGTTATATTGTGTTTTAAAGATAGATACACCTTATTTAAAATTTATAAATAATAAAAATTATTCATTCACTAAACACTAACCACTTACACTAACCACCAGTTACTAAAAATCCCCCAAACGGGGGATTTGTTATTTAGAAAAACTGTAATCCATTTCCAGATGGTTTGGATTATATGTTCCGTTCATAATGGCCAAAGTATCTTCAACGATAACCAATTCTTCGTTTGTTGGAATCATAAAGACCTTTACTTTGCTGTCTGGTGTGCTGATTTCTGTTTCATCAAC
>JAZOUE010000009.1:0-11623 GCA_045658045.1 Candidatus Enterousia sp. | reverse complement strand
TGAACCAACGACCTACTGATTACAAATCAGCCGCTCTACCAGCTGAGCTAAACCGGCGTTGCCCCACAATTATACATATCTGAAATTCGAACGCAAGTAAAAAATCATAATTTTTATATGTTTTTTGTAAAATGTTGACATTTTGAATTGTTTGTGCTATAGTCGCCTTCGGCAAAAATTTAAAGAGGATATAATGCTGTATTTTAATTTGGATTATTTAAAAGATGTTAAAATGTTTGCAGACTATGCAAGAAGGATACAAAATTCTAAAATTGTAATCAAAGAAATGCATAGCGGGGCAGAAGTTTTTAAATTGGATGATATTGATATTCGTTGCACAATTCCGGGGTGTAAATTGACCATCCGTGACAAGCAAGGTAATACTAAATTAGAAATGAATTGTGCCCCAGATGGTGTCAAGGGCGTAGATGTTGATTTACAAAAAGCGCGTTTTGAAATGTTTATAAAGTTGTTAAGTAAGGTTCGTCAGGTTCATCTTGAAAAAACAACAATTGCAAAACGTGAAAAACAGGCGCGTATGGCAGAACAGGCCAGAATTGCACGTGCGTCACGTGATGCTGCAAAAGCGGCACGACCAGATGTAGAAGGAAATGTAAAAAAGCTGGCTGCTGCCAAGGGCGTAATTGTTGAAGTAACTAAACCACAGAACAGCAAATAAGCCGAAATGTTTGCGTTTAGTCTTTGTTTGTGCTATAATTTAATGCGAAAACAAAGGGGAATTTAAATGATTTTGATTTTTAATAAACAATATCGCCAAGAAGAAAAATTATTCCGCGAATTGAAAAAGAAAATCAACCAATCAAAAAGTATGGTTAATGGTTCTGATGGTAAAACTGGTGAAATTTATAAGTTTGATTCCATTGATGTTCATTTCTTTACTGGTTCTAAGTCCAAGTTAAAGGTTTTTGACAAGGCAGGTGCCATCATTATCGATATGGATATCCCTGAATTCAAGGCAACACCATATTCAGATGCGGATGAACTGGGTAATGCACGCATTAACATGTTTCACCATTTGTTGATGGCCACACGTGATGTTTACAGCAAAAGAACAGAAAAAGCAAAAAAATTAAAACAGGCGACAAAGACGCTGCAAGAAGAACAAGCAAAACTGGATAAAGCTGCCCATGACAAGGAAGCGGCTGAAGCGGTAATAGCAAACGCAACAAATCGTTTGAAAAGTTTGTAAAAAACGGGCAATCGCCCGTTTTTTAGTATAAAATTCTTGCTTTTGGATTTATTTGGGGCAGAATATACACACTATGATGAAACTACCAGAACTTTTGGCGCCGGCAGGTACGCTGGACGCGTTCAAGACAGCTATTCTTTATGGGGCAGATGCAATCTATGCAGGTCTGCCTGGGTTTTCAATGCGCGCCCGCGCCAAAATTACTGTCGAAGAAGTAAAGCAGGGTATCGAACTGGCACACGCCGCAGGTAAAAAGGTTTACTTGGCGTTTAATCTGTTTGCACATGACCACGAATACGAAAATATGCCACAGGTTAGCGAGGTTATAAACTATCTGTCGCCTGATGCGTTGATTGTTTCTGATGCGGGTATTATGATGTATGTACGCGAACATCATCCAGACATTCCAATTCATATTTCAACCCAGGCGAATATTTGTTCGGCAAAAACGGTTAAGTTTTGGCAAAATGCAGGTGCAAAATTATGTGTTCTTGCGCGCGAAGTTTCACACAGCGAATTTAAAAATATCAGAAAAGAATGTCCTGATGTTGGGCTGGAAATTTTTGTTCATGGTGCAATGTGTATGTCTTATTCGGGTCGTTGCCTGTTGTCTAATTTTGTAACAGGTCGCCCAGCCAATCGTGGCGCGTGCGCGCAGTTGTGTCGTTGGAAATATGATGTTATCTTGCGTGAACGTGAATCTGGTCTGGAAATGCCAATTGATGAAGACGCGCGTGGCGCATATATCATGAATTCAAAAGATTTATGTTTAATGCCGCGCTTGGCAGATGTTGTATCTGCAAACCCAGACAGCTTGAAAATAGAAGGCAGAAACCGCAGTGAATATTATGTAGGCAGTGTTGTTCATGCATATCGTTGTGCGCTGGATGCGTATGCGCGCGACCCAGAATCATTTAACCCAGATGAATTTATGACTGAATTAAACCGTCTGGAAACACGTGGTTACACAACTGCGTTCTTTGATGGTCCGGTAACAAGTGATGCGCATAATTATGAAACGACACGCAGTACATCAGACTTTCATGCAGCGGGTGTTATAACTGCGGTGGATGATGAAAACATCACATTTGAATTGCGTAATGAAACGCGCAGCGGCGATGAAATAACATTTATTTTGCCGAACACAATGGACAAGGTTTCGGTAAAATTGGAAAAATTAATTAATGCCAAAAACGGCGAAACGGTTGAAAAAATGGCGGCTGGTATGGGGAACAGTATCTTAATCCCACGCAGCGTGCTGGGGGACGCACACGCCGATAAATTTGTTCCATACGTCTTGGCATATAAACATAAAAGGTAATCAAAAAAATGAGTAAAGAAAATATGCCACAAAATCGTGGCGGTGTTGTTCGCCTACAAAGGCCAATTCTTAACAGAAAAAAGATAGAGTCTTTGTTGTGTGAAAAATTTGAAAACGTTGTTATGTATTATTTGGATACAAAGAAATTGAATCGCAAGTTTTATAATGATACTCCTGTTGTTGGACATAAACAGATTGCTGATATGTCAAATATGTTTGTACAAGAATGCGATAATAATCCGGAATTAACACTTCATGTGCCTGTGGCTGTATTTGCCAAGATATATGATTGTAATTATGTGAATGTATTGACGGATCGTGATTTTATTGGTGCAACGCCGCCGTATAATTCTGGTGGCAAATGTATTGCGGGAAATGTGGTTTTTTATAATAAAACAACACAAGATTATGAATGTATGCCACGTGGTTGGTTTTATGTAGGTGGAAGAGCATGTCGTGGTTCAGCATCCGAAGATTCAATGTTGGCGGTATTCGGTATCCTGATAAAAAGTTCGCATAAAAGAAAATTGATACAAGATTTTTTGAAACAACAAAGTACTAAATAAAAAGGGTATCAAAATGAAGTTTTTTGATTTATTTAGAACTGGTGATAAAACTGTGCTGTCAAATGCAGCGATGGATGGTTCGCGTCCCGCGTTGACTGTGGGTATGGCAGAAAAATTACTGGGTGATAAACTAGATTATATGGTTATGTACAATATGAAAACGCTAAAACCATTAAAGAACGAATATAATACCCAAAAAGTAATTTATGGTGGTCAGGTCAGTTATCTCGCCAAATCGTTCAAGGATTTGTATGCCCAGTATGTCAGCACTGATAAAAAGCCAATGTGGGTTGCAATAAAGTCTGTGTCTGCCTGGGATGATAAGGGATACGATTTATTAAATCCTGCACCGAAATATGACAGCTTTGGTCGTTTAATTATTGGTAATGTAATTTTTTATGATATGAAACAGAAAAAATACACAACGCTGTACCCAAATGGTTCTTGGATTCGTGTTGGTAGAAAGGCTTATAAAGAATCGTTGTTAAATACGCTTGATGTATTGTGCAGAAATTACACAATATAACAATCCCCCAACTGGGGGATTTTTTGTTAGTATAAAAAAGGTGTTTTTTATGTTATAATATAAAAAAATATCAGGGAGAGATTATGAAAGTTTCAATTATTGGTTTGGGGTCTGTTGGGTCTGCAGTCGCGACTGCGGTTGCAAATACAGGTCTTGTTCACGAAGTTGTCTTGTTCGACCGTGATGGTGTACGTGCGCGTGCTGCTGCCGAAGACTTGGGGCATGCTGCGGCTTTTTCATACGATATAAAAATTACTGCGGTCAATAATTATCGCGGTATTCGTGGCAGTGAAATTGTCATTATCGCCGCCGGCGCAAATCAAAAACCTGGACAAACACGTACTGATTTGTTGCGTGCCAACGCAGATGTTATAAATGATATTGTTCCACGCGTTATGGCAAATGTTGATGCGAAAAATGTAAAGTTGATAATCGTTACAAATCCGTTGGATGTTATGGTTATGCTGGCGCAAAGCATTTCTAAATTACCCGCGTCACGTGTGATTGGAACTGGTACAATGTTGGATTCTGCGCGTCTGCGCACAATATTGGCGCGTCAGTTGTCTGTATCAACCCAGTCTATAAACGCGTATGTCTTGGGTGAACATGGTGACAGCAGTATGATAAACTGGTCGTCTGCATCGATTGGTGGTGTTGATTTAAATTCTTTCTGTCGTCAGACGAAAGTATCGCTGCCACAAACAACACGCAATACAATTGAACATCGTGTTCATAATGCAGCATATGAAATTATTCGTGGTCGTGGCGCAACATGGGATGGCATTGCAGGGGCCGTCGCAGACTTGGTTCGCTGTATCACAAATGATGAACATCGTATTGTAACTGTGTCAACTGTTGATGGTGTGGGTGCGCGTGCATTGGCGATGTCGTTACCACGTGTTGTTGGACGCTGTGGTGTTGTGGCAACATTGATGCCAAAGATGTCTGCCCCAGAAACAACAGCATTGCGACGCAGTGGAAAAATTATTCGCAAGAATTTTGATTCAATTTAATTTAGTCCGGTATTGCCGGATCTTTTTTTGAATACTGTCATATACCAATTATGAAAATATCGTGTTATATTTTTTATATGACAGATAAAGTTCAATACATCTTATCCCAAGAAAACGACAGTTTTTATGCCGTGCATAATGGCAAAAAGGTTGGCGAAATAACCTATGTTCGCGTTGGTATTGATAAACTGATTATTGACTATACAGGTGTTGAACCTGAATTCAGAAATCAGCATATTGGATTGTCGTTGGTTCGTAATGTTGCAGATATGGCGCGCAGTCAACATCGTCATGTTATAACATTGTGTCCGTTTGCGCGTGCGATGTTTAATCGATATTCTGAATTTGATGATATCAGATTGATGAATGTGCATTAAAAATGCGTTGCGAATAATTGCATTTTTTATTACAATACCCGTACTGAAACAGGTGGGGGAAATATGCAAAAATTATCACGCAATATTTTGATATTTTTAATCTTTTTAAATGGGTATGTCAGTTTGTCTTTGGAATTGGCGGTACTGCGTCAGTTGTCTTTCTATGTCGGCAGCAGTGCTGTGGTTACCAGTATTATTATGGCGATATTCTTGGGCTTTATGTCGTTTGGATATTTTGTTGGCGAATCCCAGAAAATATCAGATAAAAAAATCCGCAATATTTTAAATATGAATTTCTTGGTGATTGCGGCAATGTCTGTTTTGGCGGCCAGTTTTCCACTTGTTTCTGCGTACTTTGTACTGATGTATTTGGGTGGAATTGAATCGGGTGCATTTCAGACATTTGTATATTCGCTGATATTTTTATCTGCAGGCCCATTTTTATTTGGATTTAATACAACGTTATTGTCGCGCTTGTTACATTCGTATCATAAAAACTGTACAGGCAATATAATGGCGTGGGATACGATTGGTTCTGTGTTTGGTTCAATTGCGACGACATTGTTACTGATGCCGTTTGTTGGTGTGAATTATACAGTTGTTTTAATTACGTTACTGTCGGTTATTGGTGCGCTGATTTTGCGTCGCAATTTATTGGTCTGGATTTTGTGTCTGGGTGCAATTTGTGCATCGTTATATATCAACAGTGATATGTATCAACACAAGAATTTTGGAATAATTGTAAACAATGCGAATTCAACAATATCTGTTTCTGAATTTAATGACGAGCGTATTTTGTATATGAATGGTTTGCCAATGTCTGTGTATAATTCGCGTACAGGTGAAATGGCAGATTATATAAATTATCTGAATCAGAATTTCATAGACACATTACCAGCAGACAAACAATATAAAATCTTGGTGTTGGGGGCAGGTGGTTTTACACTTGGGTTAAATGATACAAAAAACGATTATACATTTGTTGATATTGAACGCACGTTAAAAGATGTTTCTGAAAAATATTTTTTGGATGGAAAGCTGACAGATAATAAAAAGTTCATTGTTGATGATGCCAGCCAGTTCTTGAAAAATACAGACGAACAATATGACTTTATTTTGCTGGATGTTTATTCTAATTCGTATCAGGTTCCAGAAAGTTTAATCACAGTTGAATTTATGGAACGGTTAAAGTCACGCATTGCCCCCAATGGTATAATTGCGATGAATATGATTGTTATGCCAGAATTTAGCAATAAGTTTGCACGTGTTTTTGATAATACATTTCATCGTGTGTTTCCGCATAATACATCGCGTCAGGTTATTGGTGAATTTAATCCATGGCAGAATAATATAGGCGAATCTAATGTGATATATTTGTATTACAATATTGATAATGATGGTCGTGTTTATACGATAAATAAAACACCTGTGATATACGACAGATAAAATCCCCGTTGGGGGATTTTTTTATTGCTTTAAATTTTCAGATACAAAATTCCAATCAACCAGATTATTTAAAAAAGCATCTACAAAATCTGCGCGCTTGTTTTTATAATCCAAATAATAAGAATGTTCCCATACATCCAATGTCAGAATTGGTTTCATATCATGTACAATCGGTGTGTCAGCATCTTGCAGATTTATAATTTTAAGTTCGTTTCCATCACGCACCAACCAAGTATAACCACTGCCAAATAAAGAAGTTGCTGCTGTCTTGAATGCATCTTTGAATTTTTGTTCGCTGCCGAAAGCTTTTATGATTTCTGATGGAATTTGTGTTTTGCAGTTTGGGCACATACCTGCAAAGAAAAAATTGTGATTATATATTTGTGCTGCATTGTTAAAGATTTTTTTATCTTGTGGATTATTGGCAGATTGTTCAATTATTTCTGTCAGCGACACTTCTTGGTATGGTGTGTCTTGTATCAGTTTATTTAAATTATCAATATATGTTGCAACATGTTTGCCGTGATGCGTTTGCAGTGTTTCAGCAGATATATATGGTGCCAACGCATCTGTTGGATATGGCAGTGGAAATTCTGTAATTGTAAACATTTTTGCTTCCTTTTTTATTTGATTTTGCGTTTGTGTTTATACTTTTTCAACAGGAATTATTTGTCTGTTAAAAAGCACTTGCACGATTTATGATAAATTTTCTATACTGCATACTAAGTAAAAGGAGAAAATATGAAAAAATTATCATTTTTATTTGCACTGTTTGGTTTTGTAATGGCGGGTCGTGCGATGGCTGCGGATATGACAATCTATTATTCGCCACGTTGTCCACATTGTCATCATGCGCGTGACTTTGTCTCAAATACATTGGTTTATGAATATCCTGAATTAAAGGTAACAATGGTTAATGTTATGGAGTCTGCGAATAGTCCAATGTTTGAAGCGGCGTTGAAAAAATGCGGCTTTGAATCACGCGGCGTTCCTGTATTGGTAATTGGCGACAAATGTGAACAGGGTTATGCTGATTTTATGCAAGATTCATTGCGTGAATCTGTTGCTGTTGATTTGTCCGAAGAACAAAAGGCAACAGCGGCTTCTAATAAGAAAGCGATGGAAAAAGACGCTGAAAAATTCAAATCAGAGCATTCAGAACGTGCGTCTGCAATTGTTGAATATGCAGCCAAAGCAGAAGAAAAAACGGCTGAAAAAAAAACTAACAATGAACCAAGCTCGATTTGGTTTTGGGGTCTGTTGATAGTTTTTGTTGCAGGTTTGGGTTTTGTTTTGGTTCGCAAAGACAATAAATAAAAAAAGACATAGAATATGTTTGATTTAACTGTACTTGATTATATTTATGTTGGCGTTTTGTTGGTGTCAACGATATGGGCGACCATCCGTGGTGGTGTTTTTGAAACTATTGCGACATTGTCATGGGTTGTTGCTGCTGTTTCGGCTAGGTTTGCATCACCTTGGTTAGACGGGCTTTTACAGTCGTGGTTTGATTTGTCTGAATCGACGGTTGGAACGCTGGTTGCATCTTATTTTATAGTGTTTTTTGCTGTACTGTTATTGGTTGGTTTTATCAATCAAAGACTGCGTGATAAGATACGCGACAGTATAATGAATGTTACAGATAAAACATTAGGGGTAATCTTTGGTATTGTTCGTGGTGTTGTTGTGATGGGTGTTTTTTATTGGGTTGCGTTGTGGTATTATTCTGATACACCAATGCTGCCACAATGGTTGTCGCAGGCCAGAACGCGTCCTGTTATGCAAATAACAGCAGTTAAAATGGATGAATGGTTCTTTCCAGGGCCTGAAAATAAATTACTGGCGCGTGATATGGCGGGTACTCATCAGGCAATCGAGATTTATAAAAATTTGATAAATCCTGCGATTACAGAAAGTATAAAAAGAACAACGAGTGTATCAGAATCTGGTGTTGTCGCAGAAGAACCCGAAACGGGTTATAAATCTTCGGAACGCGTTGCATTGGAAAATCAGCTGATGCAAATTGAAACTGTGGCCCAGGTTATAGAAGAACAAGAAGAAACCCCATTTGTGGAAACGGATGTAGAATAAAAAAATCCCCCGATTGGGGGATTTTTTTATCTATTTTATTGGTTTAACGTTGTTTTCTTGACCCCAACAGCACGGCAGCGCCTGTGCAAGCTATGCCAAATAAACCCAAAGCTGCAGTTTGGCGTGTAGAGGCGATATCATCCTCTGAGTATACTTCTGTGCCAGATTTCTTGTTAATTGTTTTAACTTCTTCGCGAAAATCTTCTGTGCCTGCTGCGCCTAAAAGGCTGAAGATTCCAACCGTACCCAAGAAAGTTACGGCAAACATTCTGTTGCGCAGTGATTTTTTTGTGTTGTTTTGTGTCATTTATATCTCCTATGTGTGTTTATTTCTTTGTTAAGCATAGTGTAAAAAAATCAAAAGTCAACGATTTTGTTGTTGAAAATATAAATTTGTCAACTATAATATATAGTGATAAAGAGGTTAAAAATGGCACAAAAATGTGTTTTCTGTGGTGGTGAACCACAAAATAAGAATAAAGAACATGTTATCCCACAATGGCTTAGCAAGTATTTGGGGCGTTACAGGGATATTTGTCATATGCCAAATATAACAGATAAAGAAATTCCTTTTTGCGGTTTGGTGTTTCCAGCGTGCGAAAAGTGTAATTCTGATGATTCTGTATTGGAAGTCAATGCAAAAAAAGTTGTTGAAAAACTTATGGAATCAAAGTCTGTAACAGGCGCAGAAATTAATACTTTGCTGGATTGGTTTGATAAATTGCGTCATGGTTTTTGGTTGGGCGAATTAATGTTGAGTAAAAAACTGGATGAAATTCAGCCTAATTTCTATATAAATACCAGAATTGGTCTAAAAGACAGAATGTTGATAATTGAACGTTTTAAAAATGTTGGCAAGGGGTTGGGTATTATGGCCGATGCGTTGCCTGGTCATATAAAAAGCCCAAATGTCATGCAGTTTTGGTTTAATGATGTTTTGTTAACCAGTGTATCTGTAACCGGTATTGTTGGTAATAAGCTGGGGTTTCCATGTGTATCTCAGATTGAAAGGGTCAGTCGGCAAATGATAGAATTTGAACTTTCTCCTGGTCGCAATAAAACAACACATCCTGTGGTTATGAATATTGATGCCACAGATAAAACGATTATTTATCAGCCGATATTTAAACAGTATCAAGATGCGTCGTATTATGATGTGCCGTATGTAAAAGAACATTGTTATGATTTTGATAACGGGCTTGGTGGAATCTTTGTGCAGCGACACGATAATAAAATTCGTTATATGGGCAAAGATGACAAGGTAACATTGATGCCAAAAATTCAGCCAGAGTCAGCTGTTGATAAAAGCATTAAACGTGTTTTTGAATTACAAAATTATGTCTTGGATGATGTATATGAAAAGAATAGTGTACGTGTGGCGCTTCAAAAACATATTGAAGCACAAGTGCTTAAAGTTAAACAGCAATTAAATAGTAAAACACTTTGTAAATAACATTTGGGAAATCATACCTGCGGAAATCGCAGGTATTTTTTTGCATAATTGTAATAACTCAGAGGAGAGAGGCCATGTTACTAAAATCAAAAATTTGTTTCACAGCGTTTGCAATATACGAAGTTGTTGCAGTATCTGCATTGCATTTTCAAAGAATATGTGATGCGATGTTTGGGGTTCCATTTTGCAACAGTTGGTTCAGATATTTTCTGTTCTGTGTTGTTGTGCCGCTGTTCGTCGGTTTAATCTTGATGTGGATACGCGAAATAGTTCGCTTTCGTCGCCGTCGCAGTTTTATTCGTCGTGCCAGAAATATGGTAAATGGAATTTTGACCAGTATTCGTGGCAAGATTTCAGAACATATTGATATTGCGGACATGGAACGTATTGTAACTGCGGCTGTTTTGGTTGGGATAAAGAAATATGCAGACAGTCATCCAAACCTGCGTCATCATGTAAATCATGTGATGGATGTTGCAAATGGCGAAGCCGAGATTGATTTGATGTCAACAGCAGATGAAGTAAAACCGGTAAAAAAGCGTAAAGTTGCAACAAAAAATAATACTAAAAAGAAATAAAAAAAATCCCCGTTTGGGGATTTTTTTTATCTTTCGCGTTCATGTTCATTTTGTGCTTTGTCTTGTTCGGTCAGGTGGCTTTTCATAAAAGATTCCACAGACTGACCGTTCAAGATTGCCATTGTTTTTTCAAACTCTAAACTCATGTTATGCTACCTTTTGGTTATAGTGCATCATCATAAACAGCTTCATACGTTGTTGTACTATGCGCTGTGCGTCTGTTGCGTTTTGTTTTTCAATTGGTTGTTTAACAACAGGTTGACCTGTTTGTTCTTTGGGTTTTTGAACGATTGGTTTTGCGTTGGCCGGGACTGGTCTTTTAATAACTTTTTCAGACTGATTTCCAGCTGCCTTTTGTGCGTCCAATCTTTGTGCAGCAGATTTTTGAACAGTTTTTTCCATTTGTTCTGGTGCGATTTTTTGCGCCAGTGGTTTTTGAACTGTTTTTTCTGGCGCAGATTTTGCAACAGATTGTTCGTTCGGTTTATTTAGTTCTTCGGTATGTGCCAAGTGCTTGGCAGATATCAGATTGATTATATCCATTGCTTCACGGATTTGTTTTTTGCCGTGCTGTTGCAGTTGCTGTATTTCTTCGGGTGATTTGTTCAGTGTATTTGGACTGTTTTTATTTGTCATAATAACGCGTGACCAAGTTGCCTTGTGTGCGGATGCGACATTTTTTAGATGTTTTGTGACAGGGTTGTTTTGGTTCTTGTTTTTCAAGAATTCTTCGCATTGTACCAATGCTGTCTGCCATGCACGTCCCAACGATTGTTTGTTTGTCCAGTTTACCCATGCGAATCCCGAATATAATTTCAAATAAGAATCAAACAATTTTTTTCTTTCTACTGCATCGATTTTTTTTGCAACATCTTTATCGATTTTTACAATCATTTTTTGTGGTTCCGTCATCATATCGAACTCCTTTTTTTAAAATTGAAGTCCTGTGCCATCCCATCACAGTAAATTTATATAGGTCATTTTTCCCACATTTCAAGTCTTTTTCTTGTCAAGTAAAAAGTTTTTTTGACAAGTGTCCTAA
>JAZOUE010000008.1:0-2572 GCA_045658045.1 Candidatus Enterousia sp. | reverse complement strand
CAAAGAAAGGTTGACCCGTTCCAGAACGATATTCTATGCACCGTAACAGACCTGTACACCCTGATGCATCACACATATCGGCATCAGATACAATGGCACCTTCAATGCCATATGCAGCAATGCCCTTTAACCGTTTACTGTATCCAATAGTTTTTACAATATTGATACATTTTTCGCAGAATTCGGCATCAAATCCAGAACCAGACAATATGCGCTTTGTATTGATCATCAGCCGTTCAGATTCTTCACCAAACAGTTTATAATCATCACAATCATGTAATAATGCAGCCGCCGCCACCAAATCACGATTAGCAAATGGAATTTCATCACAAATTTTCATTGCCGTATTATAAACGCGAAACACATGTTTATCATCATGCCCGTTAAAGTTATTTTTAAGTAATTCAATCACTGCATTTTTTATATATTCAATACCTGTCATACAGACACCTTTATCGTTGTACGGCATACTATCATAAAAAATTATATATGTCTAATTGTTATTAAAAAAGTTCGAAAGTGGCGAAAATTGCGACTTTTTTTATTTTACCTTTCGAACTCGCTGGAATTATTAGAAAACAAAAGAAAACTTGCCCCGGTGGACAAGTTTTGAAACTATGGTTGGGGCAGCTGGGTGCCTCGATATACAAATAACTAAAATCAAAAAAATCTTGTAAACTGCGATTTTTTAAGATTTTACTAATTGTCTATTCTCGTATTGGTCATGCGTGCCGTTGGCACTCTGACCGATCCAGCTGCCCCGAATAAAATAAAAATGCCCCATTGGGACATTTTTATTTTATCTTGGTTGGGGCAGCTGGATTCGAACCAACACTGACGGAGTCAGAGTCCGGAGTTCTACCATTAAACTATGCCCCAATGTGTCGCAGATTATAAGTCTTTTATTTTATCAATGCAAGCATAAAGTATTTTTTATTTTTTTTATCTGATAAATGTGATATAATTTCCTGTGTATAATCTTATAAAACAGAAATAATTCAATACGATGCAAAAATTATTACTAGCCTTTTTGTTAATTTTCAGCACAACATTTGCAAATGCAGATTTCCGGCATATCGATACCCAAGAACTGCATAATACATACAATATATCTAATATCGACACCCCTATAACATGGAGTAAGACCGCCATCTATGCAACAATTGAAGAATTATACAAAAATCAAACCTATGATTTTAAAGTAAGTTTTGCAAAACACTTAATATCTCAGAACAATACAACATCGATACGCACAATGTGTGAATCATATTTCAACTATATTATCGGTGGGTTCGAAGATACAGATGCACCAAACTGTAATGATTTTATAACAAAACTGATTAAAACACACAATACGATTGTAGATTATTTGAGCAACGACACAACAAGCCAAATACTATGGGATCCATATACATATATAGAAATTTGTAAAAAACAGCTTGGCTCTGATATTAGTAAAGTATACGACCCGGAAACAGCTTGCGCTAATTATGCAGATAGTTTTTTAAGATTTTTAACAGTTCTCGAACATATTGATTCTAAAGGCAACATATATATAACAAAGGCAAGATTAAAGAAATTCTTTCAGGACACTTTCTTAAAATATATCACAAATGACTATCAACAAGCCGTGTACAGCGCATTACTTATTGAAGACTACATAAAACAAATAAACACACAACTTGATGACTAAAAAAACACAATAAAAACACCGGCCAAATAATGGCTTAATTTAAAAAAAAGTTTTTTCCTGACCCAAAATGTGATATAATTACACAAAGTTATGTTACCTAAAGAGAGGAGAAATCATGCGCATACCTATTATTGCACTATGTCTGTTATGGACAGGCGTTGCACAAGCAAACACAGAACTGGCGGCTGCGATTGAAAATGTCCGCACAGCCTGCAGTGGTATCAGCAACGAACTTATAGAACTAAAAAAAATGGCAGGCATTAACACCGCCGTTACAGGTGTCGGAACTGCTGCTGCTGGTGTTGCATTAGGCACAGGTTTAGCCAAGGCAAAAACAGACGAACATATTGACTTAATTGAAGAACTGTTAAAACAAGATTCAAACGCTGAGATTCAAGAAATCCAGGTTATTGACGCAGAAAAACTTAGCGAAGAATTAACCGCATTCGAAGCAGAATTACAAAAATTAACCCCAGATGAATTAAATACCAAATTGACCGAAAACACAAACAAGTCTAAAACGCTTGGCAATGTTCGCACAGGCACGATGGCTGCCGCAACTGCAACAAACATCGCGGGCGCTGCTATTGCAGGAACAAATAAAATCGACAAAGACTTTGCAACACAAATCGGTGCATGCGCTGGCGCTGTAGCTGCATTGTCAAACATCAAAATGCTTGCAACCGTCGACGGAAGTGCAGAACCAGAACAAATCACACAGGCCGACAAAATGATTGCCGCATGTGGCCAATACGAAACATTAAACCTAAGCAGCATTAACAAACGCGCTGCTGGCGCGGCAGTTTCAAGTGGCATCGGTGCAGGTCTGGGTCTGGCTGGCACAGTAACCAGCGCACTTGCAAATACAGATAAAACACG
>JAZOUE010000007.1:0-7803 GCA_045658045.1 Candidatus Enterousia sp. | reverse complement strand
TTAGAAATCTTAAAGTGTTTGTCTGCAAAGCCTGCAACCTGTGCAGAATGAGTAATAACCAATGCCTGATTTGCAGATGCTAAACGGTTCAGACGACTGCCAACTGCGGATGCGGTGGCACCGCTGATTCCTGTATCAACTTCGTCAAATACAAATGTATGTGTGTCATTTGCACTTGCCAGTACAACACGCATTGCCAGCATTAAGCGTGCCAATTCTCCGCCAGATGCGGCACGATGTAATGGCGCAAATGGTGAACCAGGGTTTGTTTTAATCATAAATGTAATGTCATCTATGCCATGCGATGATGGTTGAGTGTCTGTGAATTCTAACATAAAGTCTGCGGAACCCAATTTTAATTCTGGCAATTCTGCCAATAACTGTGTGCGTAACATTTCAGCAGTTGCGTGACGTGCACTACGCAGTTCTGATGCGGCGGCATTAAATTCGTTCAGATATGTTTTTACCAACGATTGTAATTTGTGTAATTCTGCGTCTGAATTATCAATTGTTTCCAACTGTTGTGCCATTTGCTGTAACTTGGCCGGTAATTCGTCTGCAGATACGCGATGTTTGCGCGCAGCGGCACGAATTGCAAATAAACGCTCTTCTATTGTGTCCATATCTTCGGCATCGGTTGATTCTGGTTCCAGCGTTTGTGTGATATGCGCAACGGATTCTGCAATATCGTACAGTTTATCAATCTGTGTTTGATATGGGTTTTTATCACCCTTAATCCGTTCCAAAATATGCGCCACAGAAAATATCAATGACTCTAATGAATGTCCGTGTGGGTTTAATGCGGTAATTGCATCATTTAAAATCGCAACATTTTTTTCTGCGTTCATCATATTACTGCGCTTGGTGGACAGTTCTTCTTCTTCGCCAATTTGTGGATTTAAATTGCGTAATTCTGATACATTATGTTCTAAAAAGTCGCGTTCAGATGCGCTGCGTTCCAGCATTTCTTGTAATTCATTCAGGCGATTTTTTGCATCGTTATATTGTTTGTACGCAACTTTAACATTTGATAATATCTGATTGTAATTATTTATATTATTTTGCGCAAACAAATCAAGAGTCGTACGATGTGTAGACTGGTTTAACAGTGTGTGATTTGCAAATTGCCCATGAATTTCAACCAATGTGTCTCCAACCTGCTTTAATGTTTTTACAGATACAGGGATATCGTTTATCCATGCCTTGGACTTGCCATCTGTGGACAATGTTCTGCGCAAAATTAAAGCGCCATCTGATTCAATATCAAATTCATTTAATACTTCTTGTACACCTGATGGTATAGAATCAAACATTGCTGTAACAGACGCCATATCACAACCGTGTCGTATTAAACCAGTATCAGAACGTGCGCCCAACGCCAACGATAATGCGTCCAGTAAAATACTTTTACCTGCGCCTGTTTCGCCGGTTAAAACATTTAAGCCCCCGCCAAATTCAAGATTTAGCTTTTCAATCAATACGATATTTGAAATGTTTAAACTTACTAGCATATGCGGATTATAGTCGTTTTTATATTATATTTTCCAGCGAAAAATCATGTGTCCACAATATATGTGTTTTGATTGCATAGTCTGGATATATCTGTTGTAACAATCGTGCATATTCGCGCAACTGTGCGACATATGCACCGTAATAAGTATCATGACACAAGTCTGTTTTATAGTCTAAAATATCAATTGTTTTTAATTCGTCAGACATCAACAGTCTGTCAATGCGACGGCTGACAAATTTGTTTTGTACGATGCCTGCAATTGGGACTTCTGTCTTGGCAGTTTTTACAAAAAAACGCAGTAATTCAGGATGTTGCTTTATTTTTTGAATCAGTCGTTGGTCGCCCTGCTCGAATTCTTTATCAATAACAACATGTTGCAGCAATGCGTGCATTTTTGTACCTGTGTCTGTTGCGTACACGCGTTTTTCACTGTCAGATAAAATGTTATGCAATGTCGTCATTTGTTAACCTGATGTATTCTGAATTTGTGTCGCCTGCCAAAACACGCCATAAATGCGTGTGCCACGCGTTTTCTGGCGGGTTCTTGTCTGTTGTATAACCGAACATATATAGTTCATCTCTGGCGCGCGTCATCGCAACATATAACAGTCTGTAATATTCTGCCAACTGTGTTTGTGAATGATTGTGTACGGCATTCGTGTATTCGTTGCTGACGCTGCCGCGTTGTGACCATAACCATATTAAATCATTATCTTTGTTTATCGGTGTAATTTTGTCAGGCTTTGGCATATGTATTGTATCAATCAAGAATACGACAGGTGCTTCTAGCCCTTTGCTGCCGTGAACTGTAACAATGCGAACACCGTTTGAAGAATCCATATCGCGTGCAATTTCGCTGTCTCCCGTTATAAACCATTTGATGAAATGATACAAGGTTCCAGGCTGTGTGCGTTCATAAGATAAACAAATTGTCATAAATTCTTCCAGTGGGTCAATTACCTGATTGCCCAATGCAGATATAAAACGCTGACGCATATCATTGTTGTTTAATATGTATGAAAAAAATGTGTATGGTGCCATATATAATGACTTTTCTTGTATATCTGTTAGGTAAGAATATATATCTGGTTGTTCGTCTTTTAATATCTCATAAATTGTAACAAGATTAGCGTTTTTATCTTCGCGAATACGCGATAAATTTATATCGTTTTTAATTTTGCACAAATTAAAAATATCTTGTTCTTTCAATTTAAAAAACGGACTTTTTAACACACAGCATAAACTGTAATCGTCTTTTGTATTTATACACCAACGCACCAGATTTAACATATCTTTTATCATCGGAAAATCCGGTAATTTAATACGGTCACTGCCTGCAACTTCGATATTTAATCTCTTTAATTCTGACACAAGTGGTGCGACGAATTGATTTCGTTGTTGAACCAGTACCATTATGTCGCGCGCAGAATATTTTCCAGAATCAATAATTGATTTAATTCGCTGTGCAATTTGTTTGATATACCCTTCTTTTGGTGTGTCGGATTCTTTTTTTGATACTAATTTATGTAATTCAACCAAGCCTGCATCGTTTATACGAAAGCATTTATGTGGATTGTTTGAAAAATTGCTGACATTTACAACCGTTTCATCAGCGAAGAATTTATCAACCGTATGCAGTATTGGTTTTGTAGATCTGAAGCTTTGCACCAATGGGATTTCACGAATTGTACGCATATTTGTTTTTATTTGTTCCGCTATAGATTTACGGCTGTCGGCGAATGCGCGTGGGTCTGCGCCTTGGAATCCGTATATAGACTGTTTTGTATCACCAACCACGAACATTGCATGTGGCAAATCACTTGTGTCGCCATCCGAAAAGAAATCCCCAGACATTGCACGCATAATTTCCCATTGTATTGGTGCGGTGTCTTGGGCTTCGTCCACCAAGATTTGTGATAATGATAAATCCAACTGTGATAACACCCAACCCATTGTAGAACTGTCCGAGAATAATTTTCGCGTATATAGAATCAAATCTTCAAAATCCAGTAAATTACGGCTGTGTTTTAGGCATTTATACTCTGACGCAAATGCGGCAGCCAGATCAAACAATGCCATTGTATCGTCAAAAATAGTCTTGTTTGCACAGTATTGAGTGTATTTATATACGGCCTGTTGTTCTTCGATTAAATAATCGCGACTGGCAGCGAATTTTTGCGGTGTTCCTTCCTTGGTAATGTATAAAGATTTGTATTCTTCAAAATCTGTAGTTTTATCAATAAACTGTTGTGTGATTTTAATAAGTTTATCAAGTGTGGTTACCGGTGTTTTTCGGCTTTTTTGTTCTAAATCAGCATTATTGATAATATTTAGTAACTTTACAGCGTCAAAATTGTATTCTATTGTTTTTTTTACATTTAAAAAATTCGCAATCGTTTCAACGAACTGTTCGCGATATTTATCAATATTTTCAACTTGGAAGAAATGTTTATATTGACCGCTTAGCACTTGAAGCAATTCGTCAAGATAGTTTTCTGATACACGCGATACAAGGTGCGAAAACGCATCAAACACCCTGTTGTCGCTGGTAGGTTTATTGATAAGCGTATTAAATGTATCTTGTAATAACACGCGCTGTGGTGCCCCAGAAACCAAAGACCATGTCGGGGAAATGCCAGCTTCCAGCGGAAAGCGATGCAGTATTTCTTCACAAAATCCGTGTATGGTTTTTATTTTTAAAATATCTGGGTTGTCAATGTATTTAAAAAATATTTCACGGGCATGTGCAATATCGGCATCTGTTACTGTTTTTTGTTCTGCGACATTTATCAGCATTTCAGATAATTCTTCGTCAGATGCAATTGCCCAACCGCGCAGCGCTTTTAATATACGGTTACGCATTTCGCCAGCACCAGCCTTGGTATATGTAAGGCATAAAATACCGCTGGTGCCACAATCTGGGGTACGAAACAGAATACGCAATAAACGCTGAACCAAAACACTGGTTTTTCCGGTTCCAGCATTGGCCTGAACCCATACATTTTCTGTTGGATTTGCAGCCATATCTTGTTCTGGTGAAAGAGTATGATTTTTTGCCATTTCTGCCCTTGCTTTATTGTTTGAATTTTAGTATAAATCCAAATGAACTGCAAGATATATAAATTTTGTTTTTATTTAGGGGGAAAAGGATGGAAATTACAAATATGATGTTGATTGGTGGTGGTGTGCTGGGTGGCTTGCTGGTGTTGGTGTTGGGCGTTTTGTTCTTTGTTTCAAGAAAAACGCAAAAGGTTATGCAGTCTTTACTGACGATAATTACACAGCCTGAACGCGCCAAGATTGCAGATGCGTCACGTGTGCTGGCGGTAATATTGGCTGACGAAATCCATAAAATCGAACAGAGTTTTCAAACTATGCGCGATACATTAAATGCACAAATTGAATCTGCAAATCAGCTGAAAGACATTCTGACAACCCAGAACGAACAGCTGGTTGCGATTGCAGATGATGCAACCAAGAAAGTAGCAACTATGTCCGGGCGTTTGGATAATACTGTAACAGGTCTTGGCGAAATTGTCGCTTCACAATCTTGGTTGGATGTTGAAAATTCAACCGACAGATTTAGTAATACAGTCAACGAGTTATTAGACAATGTTAAACAAACATCTGAAAACACCGTACAACAGACAGCGCAAATTCAATCACAGATAGATTCTTGGCTGGAAAGTGCAAAAACAATGTCTGAAAACCTGCAAAATGAATTTAACTTTAATGCAGACCAGATGAAAAACCTGACCGCAGAATCAGAAGTATTACAAAACAAACTGGTTGAACTGGGCAAGACAACCGCTGACGGTTTTGATAGTATTAAATCAGCAGCTGATAATTATGAAAACACATTGAACAAGAATAATAAACAGTTGGATGGGTATCTGGACAGACTGGAAACATTTGGTAAACAGTCCAAGAAACAATTGACCAGTCAGATGAACACATTGACCAATACTGCCAATGTTGTTGCGGGTCAAACACGTTTGGTTGAAACATCTATTGATAAGCAATCTGCAAAACTGACAGATGTTGTTGAAGAGTTGATTAAATCTGCGTCTTCAACCGAAGGCGCTGTACGCGGTATTTCTAATGAACTGGTGGGCTTGACCAATAAATTCGATTCTGAAATCAAAGAATATGCCACAGGCGTTGTTGCAGAACTGAAAACTGTATCAGGTGTTGCAAATACAACACTGGAAAACACTAAAACTGCGGCAAATGCGTTCTCGGAATCAGTCAAGGCAATGGCAGCCGGTGTACGTGATACATTGATAAAAATGAATACTGCACATACACAATTATCTGCTCAGTCTGAAAACCTGATTAAAATGTCAAGCGATACAACAGCACAACTGGAACCATTGTCTGCGCTGATTGAAAAATATTATTCTGCCCTGCCTGGTTTGTCGCAAGGTTCATTACAGGCCAGCGAAACATTAGAAAAGATTGTCGCAAATCTGAACGATAAAATCGCATTGATGAAATCAACAGTTGCAGAATCAACAGACGCTGTATCAGAATCTGCGGTCAAACTGGAAGATTTGGCAGGTCAATCACGCCAACAGATGATTGATTTGATGGCGGACTATGCCAAGGCAGTTGATACAATGCAGACATTAAACAAACAAATGATGGTTGCGCGCGCGTCTGCACCAATGGACGCGATAAAGGCGGCACCTGCCAAGTCGTTTGGGCATATCAGTTCAACAGACTTTTTGAATCAAAGCGAACAAATGCTGATGCCGTTACATGAACAAGCAATGGATTTGACACGTGTTACAGGCGCAGAAATACCAGATGTAATTTGGACCAAGTACCATTCTGGGGATAAAACAATCTTTTCAAAATGGTTGGCTAAAATGATGGCGGCAGCTGATAAAAAACAAATCCGTGAAATGATAAAGTCTGATGCGGTATTTCGTCGTCAGGCAACTCAATTTGTTCGCAGTTTCGATAAAATCTTGGCGAACGCACAACAAACAGACAATCCAGATGCTGTATCATCTGCCCTGATAAAGACAGATGTCGGTCATGTGTATATTGCGCTTAAAAGTTATGTTTAAAAAACCGCCAAACGGCGGTTTTTTATTATTGAAAAAAATTATAAAATCCAATAGAATAAACATTGAACTGACAGGGATGTCGGTTCGGGCTGTCGTAAGCCCACACAAAAGCAGTGTTGTTAACAATACTGGATCCGCCAACAAAGGGCGCGTTTGCGTCTTTTATTATTTCCCCACCATGTGGTCGGGGAGCCGTCAGTGTATAAAACAGGGTTTCCCGAAGACTGGCGGAATCTATCTTTTGTGTGATTTACGAACTCCCCGACCGTCATTTTTGTGACGGTTTTTATTTGGGGAAAATCATGCGTAAATTATTATTTGTTTTATCACTGTTTGTTGCGGGTCTTGCACACGCACGCGTGTTGCATGTGGACGATAATGTAATAAAACTGTCACAAACAAAAACACCCGACCCTGCTCTGCATGTCCGTGTGGGCGACGAATTATGGTATGGAAATATGGGGCGCTGTCAATTACCCATGAACGAAAACACAGACAAAGAATTAAAAGTAAGATATAACAATACGGATTATTGGGTGTCAGATGTTGAAGATTATGTTATCATAGATGGAAAATTAATCGCTGCAAACTGTGGTATGTATTTGCTGAAATCACATAACGCAATGATAATAGATACAAACTGGGTCGCAAATCAGGATACGTCTGTATTCATCAGAGCATATAGTGAAGATAAAGACGTCGGATATTTCGGCGCAAGAGAAGCACAATTCAAAAATTCATATGGTTTTATGTGCACAGCAGGTTCTGGAGCACATAGGTCAGATTATGCTCAATATGAATATAACTTGGGTAAAGGCTGTATTATAGGAGAAATTTTTTCCGTTTATAAAAATAAGAATATAACAACAGTTATAGATAAAAATGATAAAAAACATATTGCGATTGGAACATACACGGAATTTCAAACACCCTATACGTTATATTTATTTGGATATCATTTGTCTGACGCCCCTTTTACGGCTACCGTTAATAGACAAATACATCAAAAAATTTATTTTGTTAAAATCTGGGACAACGACACTCTTGTTCGGCATTTTGTGCCGGTGCCATGTGGGTTACAGATTGGGGATTTTGTTGTCCCATCTAACGGTATGTGGGATATTGTGGAACAAAAATTCTATGGCAATATGGGAACTGGTGATTTTATTTATGGCGTGGACGAGTAAGTTTTCCCCTACCTCATTGTCATCTCTC
>JAZOUE010000006.1:0-4582 GCA_045658045.1 Candidatus Enterousia sp. | reverse complement strand
ACTGATAAAAATTTTTGGTGTTCGTGCATCTGATTCTGATTTGCTGAACCGTTGGAATGAAATAATGGGTGACGATATTGCAAGTATTGCAAAACTTGCCGCGATAAGAAAGAACCACGACAATACATTTAATATTGTAATTCGCCCAACAAATCCAGCGTATACACTGCAATTATCATACCAATCTGACGAGATAATAAAACGCATAAATAAATACTTTGGCTATAACGCAGTTGGAAAAATAAGTTTCAGGAAATAAGGAGAAAAAACATGAATTTTTGGATTATTGTTTTAGTAATAATTGGCATAATCGCTCTTATTTTATTATTAAATCGCTGGTATTGTATGGCAACTATATCGAACGAAACAATCACTATTTCTGACAAAGGCATCGTAGTTAACAGTTATGGAACTGGGGAAAACACCACTGTATTATCTAATTACATGATATACACGACAAACGGCCAGGCAATAAAAAACACAAACAACATTTGGTTTTGGAAATGGAATTCTGACGAATTGCAAGGCAAATTAAAAAAAGGAAAAAAATACAAAATAAAAACATGGGGCGTGCGAATCCAATGGCTTGGAATGTATAAACACATAATCACTGCCACCGAAATAAAAACACAAAAACGCAAAGTAACCAAGAAATCAAATTAATTCAAATAAACATCATGAAAACATTTTTTAAAATTTTATATTTTGTGATTTCTGTAATTTTATTAAAGATTTTTTGGACATTCTTTTTTGGTGCAAACACCAACATGCCCATGGCAATTTTAGGTTGGGTTTTGTACATTTTTGTATTTGCACCTATGTTTATATGGGGATGGAATCGTATAGAAAAGAACAAAAAATGACAAAGCGTGTATTGGGCATTGACCCAGGATTATTACATACAGGTTGGGCAGTTATTGATACTGCTGGTTCTTCGCGCAAATATATTGCCAGCGGTGTAATTTTACCAAATCCAAAAATGGAAATGGCTGGCAGACTTGTTACAATTTTTCGCGAAGTAACAAAACTGTGTGAAACATTTTCGCCCGACGAATGCAGTATTGAAATAACCTTTGTAAACAAAAATCCAAAGACAACTTTAATCTTGGGACATGCGCGCTCTGCTGCAATTGTTGCAGTTGCAAACCAAAATATTCCAATATTTGAATACGAACCAAACAAGATTAAAAAAGCCCTGACAGGCGCAGGACACGCTGACAAAAGCGCTGTTGATAAAATGGTTAAAATTTTACTGCCCACCGCACACCCAAAAACCGCCGATGAAGCAGACGCAATCGCCATTGCCCTGTCCCATACAAATATGATGCGCGTGTTTTAATAAAAACTTTAGATTTTATTATTTTATAGATTCTTCGCACAATTCAGCCGTTTCAACAACACGTTTTGCCGCAGCTATTTGCGTTGCATTAAATACTGTTGCAGTCAAAGAAGCCGCCGTTGTAACACCGGACAAAACATTAGACGCTGTATTTAAATTTCTTTTTTTGTCTTTATTATCGCCAGCATTTACAGAATCTGAATTTACAACCCCAGCCGTTATAGTACCTGCCAATCCAGTTGTTGCACCAACAGAACTTGCCACAGTCGCACCAGTTGCACGATTATTAATTTTTTCTATATCCAAAACATTAAATTTATCGCAAGCATTAATAATTTTATCAGCAACAGCAATTTCTTCATCTGACGCACTGCCATCCAGTTTTGCCTGAATTTTCAATCCAGCCAGCAATTGCACAGACCCAATACATGCGCCAATATGCGTTGCAAAATCCGCGTCTATTTTATTTACCCCTGACATAACAGCACTGGCGATATTTGTTGCGGTCGCAGCCGCCATCAACCCTGTTTCAGCATCGCCAATTTTTTTAGACATATCATCTGCTTGTTCGTTCAAACCTTGCACAGATTTAGTAAAACCTTTACTTTTGACAAATTCAGACATTTTTTCTGGAGACACCTCTTCCAAATTATTATTCGTCACTTTTTCTTTTAACTCTTTATTATGGGTTATATCAGCCAGCTCATTTTGTAATTTTCCCAATTCCGAAACATCTTCTGATGTTGGATTTGATTCCAGCCTTTGCAAAACCTGAATTTGCTGATCAAAATTATCAGAAACGCTATCTACCATGCTCTTTGTAACACCTGTTGCAACAGCGCCACCCCCCACAGCTGTTCCAACAGCGGAAACGGCCGTGGTTATTCCAGCCATTTTTTTTACTTCTGATAATTTTTCAGAAATTCCACTACAATTACTACGAACAGCACGCAACGCATCAGTAAAAGAAACTTCATCCGCAGACACCGAATTCATCGCTATAAACACAAAAACAAATGATAATAAAAACTTTGACATAAAATCACCCCATAACTAGGCTGAATTATATCACAAAAAGGAATCAAAACAAACAGGAAAACACACGCGTTATAGCGGAATTTTATCTATTGCACAACATCGTTTTTAGGCTGCCCCTCAACTTCTGTTGACTCTTGTTCCATAGTCGCAGTCCCAGCCTTTACCGCATTATTCAAAACCCCCAATACATAGCTAACAGAATCATCTTCCGAAATACCAGCTTTTTCAGAAATATCCGCAAAATCTGACAAGCTCAATCTATAAGTTTGATTTTCCTCATTATACTTATCGTCTTTATAGTCTCCAACTAACACAGCGACAATATCTTCAATTTGTTTTTCTGAAAATCCAACTACATTTAAATAATCCATACTAACATCAAAATCATCATATATACCTATGACAACATCTTTTGCAAACACAGATGTTACCGATACAAAACCAAAACAAATTGCAAATATTATTTTTTTCATTTTCTTCCCCCTATCATACTATTTTACGCAATCCATATAATACGCTTATTAATATAAAATATAAACACATAAATTATATCACAAAAAACATTCAAAACAAACAAGTAACTAGTGAGATTTTATACGATAATAATTTTCTATAATTTTATTTCTAAGATTTTCATCTTTTACTTTTTGCTGGGTATATTTAAACATTTCTTGTTCTGTCTGTTTATTCATATCATACAACACATGCAAAATTGTCCAAGACAGTCTGGCATCTATACCGTATTTTTCACGAAACAAAACTTGAAATTTTAACGCACGCGAAACCAATGCAGAATCTTTATACAAAGTTTCAAATTTATTATTTGCCGTCCGATAATTTTCCAATTCTATTGTTTTGTTTGATGTAAACGCATAAAATGGGGCAGCCGCAAAAATTTGCTGTGACCTGTTATGGTAAAACAAAGAATTTACATTAAAATCAAAATACCAACCAACTACTATATCAGGCCAATCAAATTCTTTATTAAAAATATCAACTTCTGGAAACTTTTTTAATCCTAATTTTATCCCACCAAAAGAATTTTCCTGTTTCCATAAAATATTTTGATTTTGTGACAAATCTGGTTTCTTTGATAATATTAAATCAATATCTTTTGGTTCAAAGCGTGTATTTGTCAGTTCACATAAAACAGCATCACGAACAAATCCACCCACTGCAAAACATTCTGTATCTTTTGATAAATTTAAATCATTAACAACACCATCAACCAATGGGGCAATTTTCTTTCTTGCCCGACAAATTGCACTTTCAACATCTTCCAAACACCATCTCAAAACAAATACCACAATTAGCGTAAAAATAAATTAGAATTGTTTACCCCATGATTAGCAAAGAAATTAAAGATAATGGTTTAGATGCGCACCTATCATAGACTGTGACTAGCGTAAAAATAAATTAGAATGATTTAAATGTGGAACGGTCCAGATGGCGTAGTGTACAGACGTTACATGAGCCATCGGGACCGCCCACAGATGAATTATTATAATTTATTTTTAGGCGGCGGCTGTGAACACCTTCTGCACATCGTCGTTCGCATCCAATGCATCAACCAACTTTTCCAGTTTTGCATATGCTTCGTCATCCAAGTCCATTGGCATATTTGGCAACCATGTCAGTTCGGCTTGTTCCGGTTCGCCCAAGACGTCCGCCAGGTATTTTTGTGCGGTTACAAAATCTTCTGGTTTGGTTGTGATGATAAAGCCCTCTTCGGACGCTTCCAGATTGTCTGCGTTTGCCTCCATAATAATTTCCATCATTTCATCTTCGGTTTTGCCGATTGATGCAGGATACATAATTTGGCCAGCACGTGTGAACATGAACACAACAGAACCTTCTTCGCCCATATTGCCACCATTTTTACCAAAGATATTACGGATTTCTGGCACTGTACGACGTGGGTTGTCTGTCAACGCCTCTACAATAACAGGCACAGCACCTGGGCCATAGCCTTCGTATCTAACAGCTTCGTAATTTTCTGTATTTGAACCTGACGCCTTGTCAATTGCGCGTTTGATATTATCATTTGGCATTGAATTTTTGCGTGCTGTCAAAATTGCCAAGCGTAATCTTGGGTTATTATCTGGGTTTTTATCGCCCAATTTCGCAGCCATTGTGATTTCACGTGCCAGTTTTGTAAACAAACCACTGCGTGCGGCATCGGCTGCGCCTTTTTTATGTTGAATA
>JAZOUE010000005.1:0-5041 GCA_045658045.1 Candidatus Enterousia sp. | reverse complement strand
ACAAAATACAGACGATGTCTATAATAAATATACATGATAAATATTTTAAAATTTTTAGTGAAAAAACGTTATTTCATAACATGGACAATATGTTATGTGTTTGTATTATGGGCAATCTTACATTATTTATTTAAATTCAGTATTTTTAATCTTGCCCAATGGAACCACCTGTTACACGCTCGCCTGTACGGTTTTGCAGGGTTTGTATTTGGGATTTTAATCTTGGCCGCAGGCCCGCTATACATTGCAACAGGATTATTAATTTGGCGTAAAAACAAGCCATTAATTGAAATTCCATTACCAAAAATCATCAAACCAAAACCAGCACCAAAACCTGCCGAACCGGAATCAGAGCAAAAAACCAACACAACGCCCGATTATAAATCTGAATTGAATTCAGATATACCTTTGGAAATGATGCCTATATTTATACGCGCAAAAAAACACCCAAAAAGTTTTAATATCACACCACCAAAACAAAATGATATAAGCACAGAATCTGACATTGCAGAATTACCAATACCAACAGACTTTGATATTGAAATTGATGATTTTAATACAGACGACACAACACTTACTGATGCACCCGTCTTTACATCTATAAACTTTGATAGCGATGATAAAAAAGATTCAGAACCACAAAACACAGAACTGACACAATATCTGGACAGCAAATCAATTAAATATGAAATCATTGACGATATTTTTGTAACTGACACGCACGCAATTGCAGTACATAACGACGATGATTTCTGGGTTACTGACGATGAAAACTGGTTTGCATCCGGCAAATCAAAACCTTCACCTGTACTGTCTGTAAAATCAGTTGCAGAACAATACAATGTCCAACCTGTGCTTTATCTGGCAACCGAAAACATTATGGACATCGAAACACTGATACCAAAATGGGAATCAGATGGAATCAGAATTATAACTGAGACAGAAGAATTATAATTTCTTTACAATCGCATATTGTTGATGTCTGGTTGCCTCTAAACGTATCTGCACAAGCTTTTCCAAGTCCTTGGCCACATTACGCATAACATCTAATTCAAAACTTCTAAAGAAAGGCGTTACACACAACATTATTTCACCGTCGTCATTTAAGAACGGCAACAAATCTTGAATCAGTTTAACATTTTTATCTTTATCACAATTATACTGAAAAATATTAGACATATACATCTGGTCATACTTCTGCGTTAAATGCCCCGATAAACTCATTACATCAGACCAAATAAAATTAAACGGCACATTTACACCTGCACGCAGTTTTTTATATTGCGCCGCTGTCATCGGATTAAAATTAGTTCCAATACCCAAACGATATTTTTGCCCGCGCACAGCATTTAAAAATCGTTTGGCATCCTGTGACAACGCAACAGATATCTTTGGAAATTTAGGCACACACACAATATCTGTATTAGCAGACTTAATAGAATTCAAGAACTCTTGATAACCAATATAACCCAATGTTTGCACAGCCGCTGTTTTTACATTCATCATAACATGCGCACAATACGAAATATCAAAAGTATCTACATGTGTTGCACCATTAATTTTATAAAAAAACGCCTGATCGCCACTGGCCGCCACAGTTAAAACAGATTTACCACGCGGCTTTAAAACTTCCATTGCCTCACTTAGGTATTCATTAGAAACAGTATATGTCGGCGAAAAACGACCAAAATTATTATCATATTTATTAAACGACCGCCCAAACGCGCCCGTTTCTTCTAAATACAATAAAAAAGCTTCTTTTATATAATCCATGTACACAAATATACACCATTATTTCATTTTGTCAAACAAAAGATAGTCATAAAAAAACCGCCAACTGGCGGTTTTTTTTGAACAAACATTCTTAGAACAATTTAAATTTATAATTTGTTCCTGCACGGAATGTAACATTTGAATCAGACAAACCAGCGGCTGCATTTACAGACCAGTTATCTGTCAGACCCATTGCTGCACCCAATGCAACTGCTGATTGGCTGTTATAGTATCCATAACCACCACCAACAGAAACTTCGCCTTTGGCAACATTAGATACCGCAACAGAAGACATCGCCGCTGCACTTGCAATACCTGCTGACAATTCTTCTTCCAGCGCATCTACTTTTTTGTCGGCGTAATCATATGCAGACTTCAAAGACATAGCGCTCTTAGCATCTGCATACGCTTTTGCGGCTGACAATGTCATTTCATCGCCCGCAATACGATTTGCAACTTCTTCTTCAATTGCTGCTGAATTCAATGCAATCTTGCCGTCTAATTCTGCCTCGGCCGTTGTTGCACGTACAACTTCGGATTCAATTGCTGTTTTATTTGCAGCAATATTTACAGCATTTGCTTCGATTGCAGTTTTGTTTGCTGCGATATTTGTCGCATTTGTTTCAATTGCAGTTTTGTTTGCTGCGATATTTGTCGCATTTGTCGCAATATTTGCAGCATTTGCTTCGATTGCAGTCTTGTTTGCAGCAATATTTGTCGCATTTGTTGCAATGTTTGTTGCATTTGTTGCAATGTTCGCAGTATTTGTTTCTATCTTGCCACCTAATTCTGCTTCGGCTGTTTCAGCGCGTGTTTTTTCTGCACTAATTGCATTTGAATTTGTTGCAATATTTGTCGCATTTGTTTCAATCGCAGTTTTGTTATCTGCAATTGCTGTTGCGTTCACATCCAATTCAGAACGAATTGCACCACCCTGGGCCAATGCACTATCAATTGCGTCATTCGCACCATTGGTTATTGTTTCCAAAATAGGTGCATCATAAACATCTTTTGCAGCCTGCAACAATGTATCGTTTGCAGCATATGCGTCTTTTGCTACTTGTTGTTTGGCTTGTGCGTCGGCATATGCGTCAGTCGCAGTACCAACTGTTGCAAAGAATCCGTCCAATTCTGTAATTTTTGCACTGTCATCATTAAATACAGTTTCTGCTGCGGCAAAATTTGCTTGCTCTGTTGTCCATTTGGCCCCAGTGTCTGCAACAGCGGCATCAACGGCGGCTTTGTCTGCAGTATATGCAGCCTGTGCTTCATTGAACTTGGTTTCCATTTCTGTGCCTGCACCTGGTGTTGCAACACTGCCGTTTTCATCTAACAATTGTGTACCATCTGCTGATAATGTAAATTTATTGCCATTATCTAATTCAAATGAATACAATGAACCATCAAATGTTGTGTCGGATGTACCATTTGTAACGGTTACTTCTGCACCACCTGCATAATCTGATAAAGTATGCTTTTCAACCATATCTTGTGCGGCTGCGCCCAATACAACCTCTTCACCTGCGCCGTTCAAATATGTATAATTATCACGACTTGCTGTTGCACCAGAAACAATTGACTGTGTTGTTTTTACATTTACACCGTCTGCCGTTGTATCTGCCCAGAAATCAGACTGCGCAGGTACCCCTGTTGATAAATCAGCCGCATTTCCTTCGCGGTCAGTATATGTAAAATCTGTCATAGATGGATCTGTGTTATGGTCTGCAACAGTTGCAGTTGTACCATCTGATTTTGTATATTCATATGACACACTGGACAACGCGTCAGCAACATTTGCTTGCGTTCCGTCTGTTTGTGTATATTGACCACCGAATGATATATCAGATGCTGCGTGTGCAGAACACGATATCCCCATGGCAACCAATGAAGTTAGAATGATATGTTTTTTCATTTTCTTTTCCCTTTTTTCGTTTAATTAAACAAAAACCGTCAAAAGGAATTTGACGGTCAGGGGGTTAAGAAAATCATATGAAAGAATGACCCCTGTGGCCTTTACACATACGTGCTGTTTTATAGCCACAGGCCCCCCGACCAAAATCGGGCAGAAATAACGCAAAATAAAAAGCGCATCCGCGCTGCTTATTTTATTTTGCTACAGTCGGATATCAGTGCGTATCAGCACAGCTTTCATAAAGGATTTCTTACGTCCCCGAGCCAACATCCCTGTTGATTCAATGAAAATTATAATACATAAATCAGAAAAACACAATAAAAAAACCGCCAACTGGCGGTTTTTTTATTACGGTTATTTTTAACCCAACATTTTTGCAACTTCGTCTGCCAAGTTATCTTCACGTTTTTGAATACCTTCGCCCAAGACAAAGAATGCAAATCCAGCCAATTTACCGCCAGCTTCTGCGACAACATCTTTGACTGATTTTGATGGATCCATAACGAATGGCTGTTCTTCCAGAACGCTTTCGCCATAGTATTTTTTAATACGGCCTTCGACCATTTTTTCAACAATGTTTTCTGGTTTACCAGCTGTTGCACCAGATTCGATGAACACTTTCTTTTCACGTTCAACAGCAACTGGATCAACATCAGCAATTGTCATAAATTCAGGTTTGTTTGCAGCAATATGCATTGCAACTTTTGAACCGATTTCATCGATTTTTTCGTCTGTTCCGTTGATTGCGACTGCAACACCGATTTGGCCCATACCTGGAACCAACGCATTGTGGATATAAGTAAAGATTTTATCACCGCTTACTTTTGCGATACGACGCAAATTCATATTTTCACCAATTGTTGAAATAGTTGCAGCGATATCATCTTTTACAGCAGCCATTGTTGCATCAAAGTCGCCTTGCAGTTCAGCAGCTTTGGCTGCAACATCAGCAACCAGCTTTTGGAACTTTTCGTTTTTAGCAACAAAGTCTGTTTCTGCATTTAATTCAACAACACAGCCCATATTACCATTTTTAACAACAGTAACCAAGCCAGATGCAGCAACACGGCCAGCTTTGGATGCGGCTTTTACGATACCTTTTTGACGCAGCCAGTCTGCTGCTGCCTGAATATCGCCATCATTTTCAATCAAGGCCTTTTTACAATCCATCATACCTGCAGATGTTTTTTCACGCAGTTCTTGAATCAATTTTGCTGTAATTTCTGCCATTGTATTTTCTCCCATCTTTGTTCAAAAGAATTCTTTTGTGCAGGGGCAAACCCCTGCACGATTTATATAGATAAAACCAGATTATTTATCTGCTTTTTCAGCCAATTTACCGCGACGTTCTGCACG
>JAZOUE010000004.1:0-2154 GCA_045658045.1 Candidatus Enterousia sp. | reverse complement strand
GCACAATACAGCAAAGGCGCTTTCGCCAATTCCATACTTTACCCATGCCCAACCCATTCTTATACCGGTGTAACTAAAACTAGATATTCGTGTTGGTACACACATGATATTTGCCGCGTCAACATTATTAAGAATGTTCTTATCGGATATATTTATATTTACATATTGTAGAATCGCATCACATGTGCCTTGTAATTTAACCCCTGCAACAGATGTTACAGCATCTAAAATAAGTTCAGAAAGCAACGAACTAATGTACAATATAGGCGACATTACCATCATAAATGTTTCTGTGGGGCCAATAGACAGTACAGCAATCCATGCAACAACCTTAATAGCAGTTAAAACCATTTTTTTTATGTTGTCTTCAACTTTGTTTTGACCGATTATGATGGTGTAGCTCTCAAAAAACAGCCAAAATCCATATGCTATAATAAGAAAGATAATGGTAAATCGCACCAACGAAGAATGCAAAATATATGCAATATGCGAAAAGGCATTCATAAAAGCTAAACCGACTTTGGCTTCTAATGGAACATAACCTTCTTCTGTGGTTGCAGCGAGATCGCCTTGAAATTCGTTGATATCAGAGTCAATAGTCCCGATAAATCGTTTGCGGTTATTATCAGTTGCCCATGTACCAAAATCGCCAATATCGACATTGCCGACATAATTCGCATTTCCTGTACCAGCAGATTGTTCATCTGCTGCATAAACAGTTGGCACAGATGACAATATTATTGTACAAGCCAATATAAGTTGTGATAAAAATTTACGAAATAATCTCATTACCATGTACCTATTTTGCTTGTTATTTTTTCTGTTAATGTTGCGGGCATTTTTGACACGGTACTGCCTATATCTTTTATCCATTGACCAAAATCAAATAATTCTTCCCCGTCTTTGCCCAACAGTTTGTCGATTTTTGGGCTGATTGCATAGTAATACAAAAAGAACATACTTGCCATTAAAACAAAGAATTCCCATCCGTTGCGTAAGAAGTCGAATGCTTTTGGGTATTTTTTTTCTACTATGGTTTTTTGGTCATAAAAACATTTTACAAAAAGATCTTTGTTTATTTTGCCATCTTCTAAAGAATCTTCCTCACAATATGAAAAAACACGCATAACAGACATTGCTTCCGAATCTGGATTTTCTAACTGTTGACCAATCAGTGGTGGTAATATCGCGCTATAACCATCTCTTTTTGGGGGGTAATACATATCCGCTGCATACGATACAGTTGCATATACAACCAGAACTTTAAGTGTAATTGCGACAATTCTGACGGCGCTAGAAACAAGCATATTTACTGCTTTGTCTACCAATCCACTGGCAGCGGCCCATATTCCCTCAAATGCGCTGGCGGCTAATAATAATGGCAGGAATATAATTATAAATATCAATTTAAATATAACGCTTAGTATCTGAAAGAATAAATTAAACCCAATAAACAAAAACATTAATACCAAAGAAAATCCAGATAACCATGTAAACAATCCACCACCAAGCCCCAACCATGCGTAATTCATAAGCGCAAATCCGCCTGCTGCGCCAGCTAATGTAACAGCATTTATGTTACCAATAACACACATAAAAGGTTGTAAAACAGGGTTTAATATGTCTTCGGCATCAGCAGAATTTTGTTCAAGTGTATAACAGTTTGCTGCGCTGGTCATGCCTGTCGCAGCCATCGATAATTCGGAACCCAGCCACATAACAGGTTTTATTGTTATGTTTGTGATTGTTTTCAAGGCGCCTGTTCCGCCCATGCCCAAGGCACCAATTAAAACACCGACAATCATTATTCTTACGCCGCGTTTCCAAATTGTATCAAACCATGCTTTGAATTCTAATTTTTTCTCGGCGGTGGTAAGTTTTGATGTGGTTTTTGATGCTTCGTATAAGTGTTTTATTGTATGAAAAATCATAAATACACCAAAACCAATAACGATAATTAACCACAAGCTTTTCAGCATGCCCAACCAAAAAGTCTCTGTTGCATTCCCCAGCACATGGAATAATTTTTCGATATATCCACATAAAAAGCACCCATTCACAGACGATATATCGCCATTTTGTACACCTGCCGCGGTTAAAAATTTATCTACGCTGGTATAAAGTCGGATCGTAGCCATGTCGTTCTGTGAGCCA
>JAZOUE010000003.1:0-6100 GCA_045658045.1 Candidatus Enterousia sp. | reverse complement strand
GCTGCAACATTTAGTGCGGTCAAGGTTCCGTTATGTGGCTATGGATATTATCGATACGGTTCAGAATGCCGACCTGTTGATATTCAAGCTGATAAATGTTCTGCGATAAACGGGCAAAGCACATATCGTGTTTATCATGATTCTACATCTTTTATGTATCAAGAGCATTCAGATTTAAAATGTTTAGGTATGTATGATTTATACACATATAATCAAGACTTATTTGCACCAGAATTTAGTACTGGGACACTTCGTTCTTTTGGACCGCCGATGTGTGGCTATGGATATTATCGATTGAATAACAAGTGCTATAAAAAGACAGATTCTGACGCGGTGGGATTATGCCCAGAAAACTTTCACAAGACCGGTTCTGATTCTGCATCATACATGTCGTTATTTGTTCAAGGCGATTCATGCTTGGGCCTATATGGTCTATATGAATACGCTGATTATTTACATCCATTGTATAACGGGATATTGGTATCTGTTGGTGCGCCATTACAGACAGCATCAGATATGCGTGGCACACCATGCAGTATAAATTCAGATAATTATTACCAGATTGCGGTTGCGACCGAAGACGCATTTGCCCACCCAGATGTTGGGCTGTGTTCGCCCACCAGTGCTAAGTTTGTTGTGAACGCAGATTGCAAGGACATAGATGCGTCTGATGCAAATTCTTTGCGTCAGAATGCGGTATGTGGTGTGTTATGTGACAGTGGCGTTTACACAAATACTGGTATATGCGCGAACAGTTATTGTATGAACGGCGACAAGGCAAGACGCCTTTATTATCAGTACGGCAATACAAAACACAGTATACCGTTGTATTCTAATTCGACGACGACACCATCGCTTAATGTGAAATATGATAATGGTCAGATTTGTTATATGAATTTGGTTACTGGTGGTCGTACTGGTGGTGTACGCGTAAAACACGAAAATGTTGTCTATTATGGAATTGATTAAAGGGGAAAAAGGGATGAAAAGAATATTTTTTGCGCTTTTAATGGTGATTTTATCTGTGTCTTCATATGGTGCTGACACGAACGAGATATGCAAACGCAATACAATGATGATGATAGTATTGCAGAAAAATGTAGATGGCAATGTGACCGAGATTGATACAGATACCCTAAAATGGGTTGTTGATTATGGTTATGACATATTTTCGAACAGTCACAGTGAAAGCATAAGTGCAATCAAGGGCAGCACGACCTGTAACGAGATTGGTGTAAAAAGTGCGATTGATGGTTCGTCCAGTAATGATGGGGCTGCGGAACCGGGTGATGCGAATACATTTTTGCGTGCTGCGCCCGGTGATATTGGGACAAATTGTTGGTGCAAGATGGATGGTCCTGTAACATCGTGGTGGGTTTATTTAAAAACGTATGACAGTGCGGATGCATGTGCCAGTGGATGCACATCGTATTGCGCGACCGGCATGGCGAATAATACAGAAATGTCAAATGGTCGTTTAATGCGTCACGCGATATTCGACGCGATATGGTAGTGGGTGTTGGAAAAAACATTGTCATCCGTCTATGCCGAGACTTTGGCCCCAGGAATGACAAAGAAAAAAACAAAAAAAATCAAAGGTGAAGAGATGACAAAGGTAACCCGTATAATATTGATATTGAGTTCGTTAATTACGACACCATCTGTTGCGACAGAAATGTGCGCCCGCAATGATACGATTGTAATCCCATTGGACAGTAATGTTGGTGGCAGTTCTGCTGGCTATAGCGCTGCTGAGGCGACATGGTGGGCCATATTTAATTATGGCCGTATATATGGTGTGTCAACATGCCTGTCCGCCGCCGAAGGTGGCAAGCCCAGTGGCAATATTGGTGTAATAACAAATGATAAAGGTGAAATGTTACCCGATGACGAAGCCTTGGCAGGCAGAACAGGTAAAGATGCAGATGGTAATGCCAGGGGTTATTGCTGGTGTAAAATGACGCACCCTGCGTCTTCGCGTTGGGTGTTCGACTCCTCGTTTTCCGCTTCGGCTTGCGCGTCTACTTGTGCTAACTACTGCGGGGGCCACGCTTACAACAACGACACTCTGCGGTCTGGGTTGTTCGGGTCGGTCGGCAAATGATATCTGATTTGTTTATACAAAATAACCGCCTGTTTAGGCGGTTGTTTTAATGTTCTTCGCCGATATGTTCTGGCTGATATATTTCTACATCGCGTGTCATGGACAAGAACTTGTCCGCACGGCGCGATGGTAATTCAGATGCCTGAAATTCCTGTAATTCTGCAATGTGTTTTGCCACAGCGTTTGCCAGCAATTCCATAGTTGTTTGCCAGTCTGTATGTGCGCCACCTGCTGGTTCTGGAATAACCTCATCAATAACATTTAAGTCTGCCATATCTTTGGCGGTCAATTTCATGGCAGCCGCTGCAGTGGCCTTGAAATTATTATCACGCCACAAGATACTTGCGCATGATTCTGGTGCAATTACAGAATAAATCGCGTTTTCCATCATCAATACACGGTCGCCAGTTCCAATCGCAATTGCGCCACCAGAACCACCCTGACCTACATTTACTGCAACATATGGTGTTGCCACAGATAAGCCCATTGCAATAGATGATGCTACAGCCTGGGATTGACCGCGTTCTTCGCCTTCACGACCGGCAAACGCGCCAGCTGTATCAAACAATGAAATCAATGGCAAATTAAACTTTTCTGCTAATTTCATCATACGCTGTGCCTTGCGATAGCCATCCGGATTCGGCATACCAAAACGATGCTTTTGACGGGTTTCAATTGTGCGCCCCTGCTCTTGCCCGATGATTACCGCGGGAATTCCACGCCAAAAACCAATACCAGAACCCATGGCGGCATCTTCGGCATACAGTCTGTCCCCAGCCAAATATGTCCAGCAATCAACAATTCCGTTTATATAATCCAAGAAATGAGGTCTGTTTTCATGACGAGCAAGCAATACTTTGTCATATGCCTCCGTCTCGCCCATACCGCGGATTTTCTTTGAAGAATCTGTCGCAGGTGTTGTAACACTAATCGTCTTAGGTTCATGTGGTTGCTTGGTCAATACTTGCAAGATATTTGCAATCGTATCGTGTAAATCACCACGTGCAACAACCATATCCACCATACCGTGGGCATACAGATAATCAGCCGTCTGGAAATCGCTTGGTAGTTTTTCACGAATATTTTGTTCAATTACACGACGGCCTGCAAAACCAATGCGTGCACCCTTTTCTGCAATATGAATATCGCCCAGCATTGCAAAAGATGCAGTTACGCCCCCAAATGTCGGGTCTGTCAGCAATACAATATAAGGAATCTTATTTGCGTGCAATTTATTTACCGCCACCGTTGTACGTGCCATCTGCATCAAAGACAAAATGTTTTCTTGCATTCTGGCACCGCCACTGGATGTAACCATGATAAATGGTCTGTGTTCTGATACAGCGTGTTCAATCGCAGCAACAATTGCATCACCAGCAGCACGCCCCATAGAACCCATCATGAAATAGCCATTTAACACACATACAGTTGAAGGCACACCGCCAATTGTACCATCGGCAGTTGTAACTGCGTCATATGCGCCTGTTTCAGAACGCGCATCTTCCAAACGCGCCTTGTAAGAAATTCTGTCTTCAAAGTTTAATGGGTCGTCTGATACATTTGGTGGGGTTAAACGTTCCCATGTATTATCATCAAACAGCAAATCAAAACGTTGTTTTGGACTCATAATAAAAGCACGGCCACAACGTGGGCAAATATATTTGTTTTCTTTATAGTCTTTGTAGTAAACCAACTGACCACAAGATTCGCATTTAATCCACAACAATCTGCGAACGCGTTCATAGCGTTCACGATTGCGGTTTTTAATGCCTGATTTTTTACCAAACAACATAATTATTATCCATTCATCTTTTTAGTTAGTTCACGACTTGGTTTGAACAAGATTGTCGTGCTGGCAGGTAATGGCATTGGCTGACCTGTACATGGATTGTATCCGATTTTTGTTGCACGTGCGCGTGGTTGAAAAGTACCAAAACCACGAATTTCAATTCTGTCGCCATTTGCAACAGATTCAATAACCTGATCAGAAATTGTATCAACAATTGCGTTTGCGTCATTCTGGCGCATATTTTTAAATTTCACCTGTATAGATCTTACAATGTCAGAACGTTTCATTTTTTTAATCCTTTATCTTACTTGATATATTATTGATATCTTATCACATTTTATCAAGAACAAAGTTTTATTTTTAATGTGAATTTGTTCTTGTATTATTTTATTTGTCCCAATGATACAATTTGTCTGTACAAAAAAGGAAAAATATGGAGAAAATGCCACTGATTGGTGACGCTGCACCAGAATTTTATGCCAGTACAACAAACGGCCCCATTCATTTTCCACACGATTTCAAGGGACATTGGTGCGTATTCTTTTCGCACCCATCTGATTTTACCCCTGTTTGTACCACAGAATTTATCGCGTTCCAACAAAATGTCAACGCATTCGAACGGTTAAATACGCGGTTGTTGGGCTTGTCTGTTGGGGCATTGTCGTCGCATTTGGCATGGTTGAACGCCATTGAAAATATGTCAGGCGGTACAAAGATAACATTTCCATTGATTGATGATTTGAATATGAAAATCGCCAAACAATACGGAATGATTCAAGAAAACGCGTCTGACACACATGCTGTACGCGCAGTGTTTATTATTGACCCAGTGGGTGTAATCAGAACGATATTATTTTATCCAGCAATACTGGGGCGCAACATTGACGAGATTAAAAGAATACTGACCGCATTACAAACCGCAGACGTGTTTGGTGTTGCAACACCTGTAAATTGGCAAATCGGCGATGACGTATTGTCGCCTGCCCCGAATACTGCGGATAAAATGCGAAAAAATAAGTCGCCATGGTTTTTAACATATAAAAAATTATCACAACGAGAGATAAATGATAAAATTCAAAACAAAACTGGAATATAAAACAAACCCAGGCAGCGATAATCCTGTTTTCTTTTGGTTCAGAATACCAAGGGAAAGTCGCGTATGTCCAAAGGAACCCCGTCGCGGTCTGGATTCCACTGAAACTCTGCCATAATTACTGTTTTATCAGGATTAAATTTCACACCTTCGGCAAGTAATGCTTTGTATTGCACATCTGGCATTCCTGGGTTTAATACGCCATCTTTGAAAACAACGCGATGCCATGGCAGATGCCAATAATCCTTGTTATTTGACGCATAGCCTACAAAGCGTGCACACTTTGGTCGCCCAATCATTTGTGCGATTTGTCCAAAAGTTACAACGCGTCCGTACGGAATGCGCGCAACAACATCATAAACTTGTTCATTAAATGTTTTAGCCATGATTTATAGTGTATCGCAGGCACTAAAAAAGTCAAATAATATGACTTGCAAAATAATCCCATGATAATTATAATACCGGTCACGGAGACGTGGCAGAGTGGTTGAATGCGCGCGACTCGAAATCGTGTATACGGTAACCCCGTATCAAGGGTTCAAATCCCTTCGTCTCCGCCAGAATAAAAATTTTAGAAATCCCCATTCGGGGGTGTTTTTTTATACTTCAAAATTATAGTTCTTAACAGATTTGACAATCGCGTTTACGATTTTATCCTGATGCGCAGATGTCTTTAATAATTTTTCTTCGGATGCGTTAGATAAATGCCCTATTTCCAATAACGCCCCCGGCACAGTTGAACGCAATACTGCAAATGGCGCATGGCGGACATCAGGCCCAGGCTGTTGTGTAATAGATGCTTTTTTAAATGACTTGGCGCAACCTGTGGCGTATTCTTCACTCATTTCTGCGACAGCGTGTTGCTGCAAAGAAGATAGTGCAATACGGATGTTTTCTTCGAATTCTGTGAATCCTTCTACCCCGATTTTGTCGGCGGCGTTTTCAGCCTCGGCCAGTTTTTTTGCTTCTTCGTCAGACGCTTTTTCAGACAGGGTATAGATTGAAAACCCTTTCATTTCGCGCTTTGGATTTGCGTTTGCGTGCAAAGATATGAATAAATCAGCCTTTTTCTTTTCTGCAATAGTCTATCATCTTCGACCGGCAGGCCCGGGCT
>JAZOUE010000002.1:0-2350 GCA_045658045.1 Candidatus Enterousia sp. | reverse complement strand
TGCGTCTAATCCGCTGCGTTTCGCAAGCCCTGAACAGGATACATTGTGATCTTTAGCGAATGAATCAATGGCGAACCAAACATCTGCGTGTGTCATTTTAAAACTCCTTGGTTTTGTTTGTTGTTGGACACGAAGGAATTATAGACTAGGTTTTTATGTTTTATTTTATACCGTTTTTACGCAAGGTAGTGTATAAAAATAGGACTGGAAACGCTGAAACAATATCTTTTCCAAGTTTTTTTATATACACATATCAAATTAACTTGCATTTTTTTCCTAAAAAATTAACTATTGGTTAGAACTTTTTCCTGTTAGATGGTAAAAAAATTGTAAAAAAAAGGAAAATAATGCCGACCATAAAAACAAAAATTGCATTTCTACGTGAATTATTAGCGTTAAAAGAGGTTATTGACCTGGGACAAATTCAAGCTGCTGCCGAACGAAACGGATTCAAACATTCGAATATGTCAAAAATGATTTCAGACCTAGAATCACGTTTTAAAACACGTTTGTTAATTCGCAGCTCGGCCGGCAGTGTACCAACAAACACAACACGTCAATTATATGCCGACATTGAAAGTATATCAAATGCACTTGATAACATTTTTCATAATATTACGGGGCCAGATGAACTGACCGGTCATATTTCTATTTGGACCGAAGAAGGCTTTGCTGGCAGTCGTCTGTTTATGGAGTTATATAAACTGTACGCGAAACATCCGAAAATTCGTTTAGACATTTTAACAAATCGTCATATGAATATGTCTAATCCAGATATATCTATACTTGATATACGTTCACTACAAAAACTACCTGGAACAAAACCATTATTTAAATTTAAAACCAAAACTAAATTCTATACCACACCAGAATACCTGCAAAAGCACGGCACACCGCGCGACATGGAAGATATGCTGGAAAATTTTGAATTATGCGTTCGTCAGAAATTCTTGCAATTACCAGAATGCAATTTTATTCTGAAACGCGCAAAGAAGTTAAATCTGACAACAGATTCTGCATCTATTGCATACCAACTGGTTTGCGACGGCGCAGGCATCTCACTGATGCCAGAATGGTGTACTATGCGCAACGAACGACTGGTAGAGGTTCCAAACATAGATTTTGACTATGAATATATTTTAACCGGGATTGGAAATCCACTAACCATTAAAAGCCCAAAAGTACAAGCATTCCTTGAATTCTTTTACGAATTTTGCACTGAATATGACATTCCACTGGAAATGTTTGAATAAAAATATATTGCAACAAAATTATAATACGCATAAAAAACCGCCCAAATGGGCGGTGTTTCTAATAAGACTTGGCCACAAATACATAACTTGGGTCATTGTCATCCAGACAACGACGGGTTATCTTGTGTTTATCCATCAAGTCATCAAATTCTGAACATTTCGTCATATCGTATTTAATACGGAAAAATCCAATTTGACCCGCAGACAATGCAGAATCCAATTCCGCCAAGTCCGCAACATTGTGAATCATATCACGATTACGCTTTTCAACACGCGCAACCATATCAGAATGAATCTGGGCCATAATGTCATTTACAGTCGCAACCAATTCATCTGCCGCGATTGTGCGTTTTGATTCACGCCCAATATCACGACGTGTAATTGTAACGTCACCCGATTCCATTTCGCGCGCACCGATTTCAACACGTAATGGAACACCACGTTTAATCCATTTCCACATTTTATCAGGCGCACGCATATCAGACGTATCAACCAACACACGAACACTAACACTGCGCAATTTTTCGCCCAAACTTTCTGCGTACTCATTTAATGCGGTGGCGGTATCATCACGTGTAATTGGAATTATTACAACTTGGTATGGCGCAACAAACGGTGGCAAAATCAAACCATCATCATCAGAATGCACCATAAACATAGACCCCATCATACGTGTCGTTGTCCCCCAGCTGGTCGTCCATGCATGCTGTAATTTACCATCTGTGCCCAAGAATTGAATGTTAAATGACTTTGAAAAATGTTGACCCAAGTCATGCGATGTTCCGGCCTGTAATGCCTTGCCGTCTTGCATAATATGTTCCAATGTGTATGTATGGTCTGCACCTGCAAATCTTTCTTCTGGTGTTTTTTCACCCATAATTGATGGTATTGCCAAAACATCACGCATATAGTCGCCATACATTTTGTGCATTTTGCGTGCATCTGCATTTGCTTCTTCGTGGGTTGCGAATACATTATGACCTTCTTGCCAGTTAAATTCAGACGTACGCAAGAACATACGTGGACGCATTTCCCAGCGCATTACATTTACCCACTGTTTCAATTTCATTGGCAAATCACGATATGACTGAATCCAT
>JAZOUE010000001.1:0-3914 GCA_045658045.1 Candidatus Enterousia sp. | reverse complement strand
CCTGCGTTCCCCTTTGTCACTCCTGCATAGGCAGGAGTGGGTCCATACAGTGTTCGCAACGCGAACCAAAAAATAAACATTATACAAGTTCGAAAGCTGTAATTTCATAGGCCCTATTCCTGCCTTTGCAGGAATGACGGTAAGAGTGACAATCTTTTTCTGTTGATACAGATGCTTGCAAATTGTTTTTTTTATAGTAAAATTTATACATTATGAAGTTCAAAAAAATTCTGCGGATTATTTTTAACTTTTTCTTTTGGGCGTTTGTTGCGTCTGTCGCAACATTGGCTGTATTGATTTTGATTTACGGAAATGATTTGCCTGATTATAAAAAGTTAGCAACATACGCACCACCTGTTGCAACTCGCTTATATGCGTCGGATGGGTCGTTGCTGATTGAATACGCAAATGAAAGACGCGTATTTATTGACTATGATGATTTGCCACCTCAATTGGTAAATGCGTTTATCGCTGCCGAAGATCAAAATTTCTGGACACACCCTGGTATCGATGTTCAGGGTATAATTCGTGCTGTGGCAAATAATACAATGCGTATGTTTGGTGCGAATGCAACTTTGTCTGGCGCATCAACAATTACACAACAGGTTGCAAAAAACTTTTTCCTGACATCTGAACGCACGATTTCACGAAAAATAAAAGAAGCAATTTTGGCATTGCGTTTGGAGCGTGCTTTTTCCAAAGAACATATTTTAACACTGTATTTAAATCAAATCTTTTTAGGTGCGCGTGCATATGGTGTTGGGTCGGCTGCATTGATGTATTTTAACAAGCCTGTATCAGAATTGTCATTGGCAGAATGTGCGTTCTTGGCATCCTTGCCCAAGGCACCAAATAACCGCGACCGTGCGGTTGAACGCAGAAACTATGTATTGCGTCGCATGGTAGACGAAGGGTTTATTACACAATCTGATGCAGATGTTGCTGCTGCCCAGGATTTAAATATCAACAGTGGTTTTACAGAACAAATGGCCGAAGAATTACAATACTTTGCCGAAGATGTTCGTCGTCAATTGCTGAATTCTTTGGGGCGTGAAACATTGTATAATGACGGGCTGTATATCAAGACAACTATTGTTCCAGAATTACAATATGCGGCATCCGCGGCATTGAATAAAGAATTGGATAATTTCAATAATGGTCGCACCGATAAATTACAGGGCGCAATTATCGCAATGAATCCACATACTGGACGCATTGTCGCAATGGCGGGCGGGCGTTCTTTTCGTGAAAGTTCTTTTAACCGTGCAACACAGGCATATCGTCAGATCGGTTCGACAATTAAACCGTTTGTTTATTTGGCGGCACTTGAACGCGGTTATTCGCCTCAGACAATGTTGCTGGATGCACCAATTGTTGGATGGCGCGAAGATGACACATTGTGGAAGCCTGAAAACTATGATAAAAAATTCTTGGGTGATGTGCCATTGCGTCTGTCACTGGAAACATCACGAAATGTTACGACCGTACGTTTGGTGGAACAAATCGGTACTCAAAACGCGATAGAGGCTGCACAACGTTTTGGTGTGTATCCAAATGATATGAAAAATATGAATTTGTCTATGGCGTTGGGGTCTGGGGAAACGACATTGGAAAAACTGGTTTTGGGTTATTCTGCATTTGTAAATGGTGGTCGCCCAATTCAGCCGAAGTTAGTGGACTATGTCGAAGACAGATATGGCCGTGTCTTGGGTGGGGAAAAGTCTGATATTGTTGAATGGTCTGACGAATTATTGCCACCGTCTGATACAAATGTTTCTGAAACATTATCTGACCCACAAAGTTTATATCAAATGGTATCTATCTTGCAGGGTGCGGTTGAACGTGGTACTGGTAAACAGGCGCGTATTTCTGGACATACAATCGCTGGAAAAACAGGTACAACAAATGATGTCAAAGATGTCTGGTTTATCGGTTTTTCCAAGAATTTAATTGCAGGTGTCTATCTGGGATACGATACGCCAAAACCATTGGGAGGTGGCGCAGGTTCACATATGGCGGCACGCGTTTTTGCAGACTTTATGCGTGTTGCGTTGCAAAACGAAAAGAATCAGCCGTTTTCTGTGCCAGATGGTATGACATTTATGCGTGTAAATCGTCGCAGCGGCGCATCTGCCACAGCTGACCCAGACGGCACGATAATTCAAGAAGTCTTTAAACCAGGACAAAAACCAAATCCTGTTAAAACTAAATCAGTTTCCAATTCTGATGCGGTTGTTGGTGGAATATTTTAATATATTACCATTTTGTTTATCTGACATTTTGTGATAAAATATTTGGCATAAGAAACAAAAAGGATTTTGTATGCTGACCGAATATTTTATGAATCACGGATTTTCTTTTTTTGCCAGTGGCTGGACACAATTCGCAGGTGGATTTTTTATCGCGTTTATGACTTTGCTGTTATTGGGCAAACCTTTTATTGCATGGATGCGTTCTGTTCAGAAAAAAGGTCAGCCAATCAGTGAAAATGTGCCAGATGCACACCGCAAAAAAGCCGGCACACCAACAATGGGAGGCATATTGATAGTGTTCGCAATTTTGCTGGGCAGTTTGCTGTTTATGCCACTGTATAACCCAACAGGCTGGATTGCGCTGGCAGCATTGGTTATGTTTGCTGTTCTGGGATTTATTGACGATTACAAGAAAGTTACATCTCAGTCTAAAAAAGCATCAAATGGTTTGTCGCCAATGACGCGTCTGGTTGCCGAAGGTGTGTTTGTTGTTATCTTGGCATATTTAATCAATAAAACAATGCCACCGTATATCCCAGAATATTCGCTGTCAATTGGGGCGGGAATTATTCTGCCGTTGGGATTGTTGTACTATGTATTTGCGTACTTTGTTATTTGTGGCAGTGCAAATGCAACAAATATCACAGACGGTTTAGATGGTATGTTGTCTAAATTGTATATGCCTGTATTGGTTGTGTTGGTTGTTGCGCTGTATGGTGCGACCCGTATTGGATTTATGGATACCGTTATGTTCTTGCCAATGGCCAGTGGTTTGTACGCGGTGCTGGGCGCAGCATTTGGTGCGGTGTTGGGATTTTTATGGTATAATGCAAAGCCTGCATCAATATTTATGGGCGATGTTGGCTCGCTGGCATTGGGTGGATTTATGGGTACGGTTGCAATGCTGTTAAAGTCTGAAATTATTATGGGTATTGCAGCAGGTATGATGGTGCTGATATTGCTGTCATCATTTATTCAGACGATGTACTTCAAGGCGACTCGTAAAATCACAGGCACAGGTCGTCGTGTGTTCTTGCGTGCGCCATTGCATCATCATTTTGAAGAGTTGGGTTGGCCAGAAACAAAAATCGTTGAAAGATTCTTTGTCTTGTCGATACTGTTTTCTGGTTTGGCATTGGTATTCTTGAAATTTGCATAAAGTGTAAGATATGTTAGGAATTAAACACAGCGAAGAAAGTGGTTTTACAGATTGGTACTTTAAAACAGACAGGCGTTTGTTAGGTTGGGTCTTGCTGTTGATTTTTGTCGGTGTGCTGTGTGTTATCTCGGCCGGTTCTGTTCAGGCAATACGCAAGGGCTGGGCATGGTATTATTTCTTGCAAAAAATGTTGCCGTTTTATTTCTTGGGTGTCGGAACATTACTGGTATCCAGTATGTTTAACAGAAAGTGGGTCTTGGGTGTGTCAGGCCTAAATGTCGCGGTGTGTTTTTTATTGTTGTTGTGGACTGTTATTCACCCTGTGCCCAGTCATGGTTCAGAACGTTGGGCAGACCTTGGGTTTATAAAGCTGATGCCGTCAGATATTATGAAACCTGGTTTGGTTATAATAACAGCGTGGTTTTTATCAAAAATGCAGGCATTGTATCCTGTAAATATGTTTTTAAACAAAAATGCATGGCGCCCAGGTAAGTTTAGTTGGC